>NZ_JACSWB010000146.1 GCF_016888135.1 Leptolyngbya sp. CCY15150 | reverse complement strand
TGTCGAATCCTGAACGAAAGAATGAGCTTTTTCAACCAATCTATTGACACTGTTCTCAATAAGCTCATGCAAGATGTTCATACTGAGAATTGCTGGGTGAAAGAGAGAGTACTTGCGTCCCATCCATTTTCGGTGTAGTTATCGTCAGTTTGGATGGGGCAATTGCTTCAACACGTCAGCAAATTCCCAGGAGCGATCGCTACCACACCTCACCCATTTCTCAAGACTTGCCATTGCTTTTTTGTTTGCGTAGTTGTCATTAGTTTGGGGAGGGCGATCGCTCAACCAAGCAACACATCTACTTCAACTAGTGGGAGTAGTGGGAGTGGTATTGGGCGGGCGATCGCTCAGGAGATCAATTGGGTCATCGGTAGATTTCAACACCCTCCTGATTATTAACGATATAATTGGTGCGAGTCGAAGATTTCTATCCGTTGTCATATTATGGACTATCAAGACATCATTACGATTGAGCCTGGAAAACGCAGTGGCAAGCCCTGTATTCGAGGAATGCGGATTACCGTCTACGACATTTTAGAATATCTGGCAGGTGGAATGACTGAGGCAGAAATTCTGGAGGATTTCTCAGAACTTACCTCAGAAGATATTAAAGCTTGCCTTGCTTTTGCAGCCGATCGCGATAAAAAGTTGTTTGTGGCGTCGCTGTGAAACTACTCTTGGATGAAAATCTCTCAGATTACATGTTTGTCATTGCCTTTTCGGTTGCGTAGTTGTCGTTAGGTTAGGTAGGGCGATCGCTACAATACTTCAACACATTCCCGAGAGCGATCGCTACAGCACCTTGCTTTTTTCCTAGAGCGAGAGAGTTTAGTCGCACAGAAATCAAGCGCATTCAAAACCTGGTTGAAGAACATCAAGAGCAATTGCTAGTAGGCTGGAATGACTTCTTTAACGATTGAACTGTCTGAGATGCCAACAATTCAGCACGTTACGATTACAGATGACACCCTTTCTGTAGATTTATCTGATGGACGTACCATATCTGTCCCGCTAGCATGGTATCCTCGCCTCTTGCATGGTGCAATCGAGGAACGTAATGACTATCGCCTCATTGCTGGCGGCAACGGAATCCACTGGAATCAGCTTGACGAAGACATTAGCATCAAAAACCTGATCCTTGGTCAACCATCAGGAGAAAGCCAAACATCGCTTCAGCGGTGGCTAAACAGTCGGGTTGCAAAGGTCTAGCTAGTCGCTACACAAGCCCTTGACCGCCCTTCTTCCCCACCCCTCGATAGCGTGTAGAAAGCAACATCTACGCCCACCAAGCGTCTGTGTGCCATACTGGCAGTAAATCCCTAGAAGCGATCGCCCCCAACACGTCAGCAAATTCCCAGGAGCGATCGCCTCTCCCATACCTTCACCACTCTCTACATCCAGCTCTAGCCAAACCCACACTCAGGTTTTCTTAGACTCCACCATCACCCTAATCGCCAAGGCTATAATTATTTCTAATAGAACCAAAACGATCCGACTCTAAGAGGTGTCTATGTTACAGCAAGACGTAAAGGAAGAAGCTGTCACATTATCCGCAAGCGATCGCCTTGCCTTAGTCAGCGCTAGTACTGTTAAGCACCCGAGAGATTCAATGCTATGACACCGGCTCTTGAACAACGAACGTACACCCGTGACGAATACCTAGAACTTGAAGTTGCTTCGGAAGGACGTCATGAATATGTGAACGGAGAAATTCGACTCATGACCGGCGGCACCCCTGACCACAACGAATTAGCCATTAATCTCGCCGCCCTACTCAAATCTGCATTACGAGGCAAGCCCTACCGGATCTTCGGAGCTGATCAACGGCTGTGGATTCCCGATAGCAATCTTTATACCTACCCAGATGTCGTGGTAGTCGAAAAACCCTTACAGCTTCAGCCTGGGCGTACCGATACCGTGACAAATCCCTGCTTCATTGCCGAAGTGCTATCCAAATCAACCCAAGATTACGATCACGGCGAGAAGTTTTCTGCTTACCGTACCGTTGAAAGCTTCCGTGAATATCTTCTGATTGATCAGTACAAGATCCACGTAGAACACTACGTTAAAACGGCTGCCCATCAATGGTTGCTATCAGAATACGATGATCCAGCTACTATATTATCTTTACCTGTATTTGAAGCTCAAATCCAAATCATGGATCTCTATGAAAACATTGATATTGATGCCTAAAAGCAGTGAGGGCGATCGCTACAATACTTCAGCACATTCCCAAAGGCGATAGCTCCTCTGACAGTTTCATGGTGACAGCACATGGGAGTTCGAGCTTGTTTGCCGCCGCATAACGTCATCGTTAGCCTGCGCTAAAACAGTTCGTTTTGCGATGCTGCTGGGATCAAGCCAGTTGCCACGTCATATCTTGACCTGCCCGCAAGGGTACAAGGGCAGATTCCGTAAATGGCACTTCATTGGGGACACGCCAAGTCGTTTTGGTCAACGTAATCTGTTCAGTATTGCGTGGAAGTTGATAAAAATCTGGCCCATAAAAGCTAGCGAACGCTTCAAGTTTATCAAGGGCATCAACACTCTCAAATGCTTCTGTATACAACTCCATTGCATGGAGAGCTGAATAACAACCTGCACAGCCGCAGGAACTTTCTTTACTATCCCGAGTATGGGGGGCGCTGTCGGTGCCCAGGAAAAACTTAGGATTACCGGAGGTTGCTGCTTGCAAGAGAGCGGATCGATGCTCCTCTCGCTTTAAAATGGGCAGGCAATAAAAATGGGGGGAAATACCACCCTGAAACAGGCTATTGCGGTTGAATAACAGATGTTGGGGCGTAATGGTTGCAGCAATATTGTTGGCAGATAAGACATACTGCACCGCATCGGAGGTGGTAATGTGTTCAAAAACGATGCGCAGGTTGGGAAATCGTTGCTTGAGCGGGATCAAATGTCGCTCGATAAATACCTTCTCGCGATCGAACATATCTACGCCGTGATCGGTCACTTCGCCGTGCAGGAGTAAGGGCAGGTCTACCTGCTGCATCGCTTCAAAGACGCGATCGCACTTGCGAATGTCCGTCACCCCTAGGTCTGAATTGGTCGTTGCCCCGGCTGGATAGTACTTGACTGCTTTGACGAACTGAGAGGCTTTCGCCGCGATGATGTCTTCGGGGCTGGTGTTGTCGGTGAGGTAAAGGGTCATCAGGGGCTCAAACTGTTGCCCCTCTGGAACGGCTGCAAGGATGCGATCGCGGTAGGCTGCTGCATCAGCGACCGAGCGTACGGGAGGCTTTAAATTTGGCATGATAATGGCGCGAGCAAACTGACGCACCGTATGCGGCAGAACTGCTTTCAATGCCGCGCCGTCGCGTAGATGGAGATGCCAGTCATCAGGTCGGGTGATCGTGAGCTTTTGCATGCTTCAATTATAAAACTACAAGGGCTTTCGCAAGACATACGCTAACGACGTTCATGCACACCCACTGTCGAACGTTTGTCGGTTGTGATGGGGGGCGATCGCTCACCCGACCAGCAGATCTACTTCAACTGGTGGGGGTGACGTTGGGGGGCGATCGCTATATCCAGACCCTCGGGTGTTTTTGATCGTGAACCAAGACCAACAGCATTGCTGAATCAGGAGACAAGCCTCTAGCTGAAAGACTTGAAATTCCATGCAAAATTTTGCAGGATTGTACTACTATTCAGCAACGCCCGATTTTTGAATCCCACATGAGCGAAACCATCTATGTTGAGACGAGTATCATCGGTTATCTGACTGCTAGATCCAGTAATAACCTGATTTTGATGGCTAACATGGAGACGACTCGGCAATGGTGGGATGGTCGTCGCTCTCAGTTTATGCTCTATATTTCTCAAGTGGTTTTAGATGAGGTAGCACGAGGAGATGGCGAGATGGCCAGTCGCCGCCTCAAAATCCTCCGTGACTTCCCCTTGCTCGAAATCAATCAAGCTGTTCAAGATTTGGCCGTGCAGTTTTTGAGTAACAGCAATCTCCCACCCAAAGCCTCAGATGATGCTCTTCACATTGCAGCAGCAACCGTTTATGGATTGGACTATCTGTTAACCTGGAACTGTAGGCATATCGCGAATGCTCAAATTCAGAAAAAGTTGCTCCAGATTAGCCTTGATGCTGGATATGAACTACCAACGATCTGCACGCCCTACGAACTGATGGGAGAGTGACTATGTGGAGCGATGAAATCCTTGAAGAAATTCATACCATTCGAGAAGAACATGCCAAAGCTTTCAACTACGATTTGCAGGCAATTTGCGATGATTTACGACGAAAGCAAGCTGCAAGTGGTAGACAAATCATTTCCAGTCCATTAAAACAACCTCGTCAGCGCCGGCAGCCCAACAACACCGTGCAACCAACCGTTTGAGTTTGCACATCATTGCCGCGATCGTCGTTGCACCGAGCAGGTAGACGAGAGGGAGCTTGCTTACCATTGCGGTTTCGGTTGCGTAGTTGTCATCAGATTAGGGGGCGATCGCTCAACCGGCCAGCAGATCTACGTCATTAAGCTGGGTCACGGGTGGCGCTACAGTCAATAGGTAATCCATTCAGGTATGTCCATTTACAGAGCCGCTTGCCCAAGAAAAGTATACAGAGGCGACAAGTTTGTACCGAAAGAGACCTATGCCTGCCTGGGGGGTGATTCAAGGCGGGGGCAGTCGTTTTATAACTGAGTTAAGACAGGCACCTGCACGTGCTGCTTTCTTCGGGAGATTTTATGATGTCTAAGCCGAGCTTTTGGTCCTGAGCTTAGGTCGATGACTGACTACGACTATCCTGAGTGTTCATGTTCCACATATCAATTTTCTGAATGTTAGTTACTCCCTCCGCGCTACTGGCGGAACTCTCTATAGACGGGCTCAGCCCTCGCATGTACTGGCTGGGCCAGGCGTTGATTGCATTCTTGCCCTACTGCCTGGCTGGACTATTGGCCGGGGCCACCATGTTGACCCTAGGGGCCGTTTTGGGCCGCGTTTGGCTGGTCGATCAGCTACGCCCCATAGAAGAACTATGCCTATTGACCCTAAACGAGCTGGCCAGCCCGGCCCGCGATCGCCTGGTCACCGTCGTTACCTATTTAGCCCAAGGAGAAGTGACGATTCCCCTGCTAGTGGGGATCGGCGGGGTGCTGATCTATCGCGGTGAGGCGGCCGCAGCGCTGATCCTAACCTTGGGGCTATGCGGTTCGTGGCTACTCAACGGCGTCTTTAAATCGTTCTTTCAGCGGCAGCGGCCCAATCTGTGGGAATCTGCTAAGCGCCCGGTGGACTACAGCTTCCCCAGTGGACACTCCATGAGCGCCATTTCATTCTATGGTCTGTTGGCAGCCAATCTCAGCGCCTACTTCGGCCTGTCCCTGGGGGTCACGATTCCAGTGGCAGCAGCGGTTACCGTGGGGGTGGGTCTCAGCCGTCTCTATCTCGGGGTTCACTGGCCCACGGATGTGCTTAGTGGCTGGCTGGCCGGGGGCATCTGGCTAGGGGCTTGCCTGAGTGGCTTGTCCCGCATCAGCGGACTCTGACGTGGTCTCTAGGACAATCTCTGGGGCAAAAGCCTCTAGCAACGTGGGAGGCGGGACGCAGATGGCGATCGCTTGGGGCACGATTTCCACCATGACTGGGGTGGTGCCAATGCACTCGCCGTCGGCGTGGACATCGAGGGGACGGTAGCTGCTGACCTCAACGGCCGTGGTCTGGTATAGTCTGAGCCGAGCATGGGGCAAATGTTTCCCGCGCATGGCGGCAAAGAACTGACGCAGATGCTCCCACTTGGACGGTTTATCCATGTAGATCAAATCCAGCTTGCCATCATCCATTTGGGCGTGGGGTGCTAAGGAAAATTCCACTCCGTAGCGGGAGCTGTTGCAAACGTTGACCTGCAGGGTACGGAGATAGATCTTGCGTCCGTCAAAGCGCAACACAAGGCCGTGGTGTTTGAATTGAAAGAAGGTTTTGATCGCTAAGCAGAAGCTTTTGATCGCCGTCCAGAGGTTGCTTTTCATGCCCTCTTTAACGCTGTCTCCATGGGGAAACAGGGTCGCCTCTAGGCCGATGCCGACCACTTCCATAAAGTAGTGATGGTTGGCTTTTCCCATATCAAACAATCGGCGATCGCCCGCTTTCAACACCTGCACCGCCTGATCGAGGTCGGTGGGAATGTTGAGGCTGGCGGCAATGTTGTTGCGGGTACCTTGGGGGATGATGCCTAGGGCTGTCTGAGTATGCACCAACCCCCGCGCCACGGCTTCAATCGTGCCATCGCCCCCGGCAACAATCACCAAGTCGGCCCCGGCCTTGGCCGCAGCGGCAGCCAGCCCCTGACCGTCTTCCTCGGGGTTGGTGATGCAGATCTCGGCGTCAATGCCCTGCTTTTTTAAAGCGGCAATCAGACTCGGCAAGAGCTGAGCATTGTTGTCGGGGCCAGAGGTAGGATTGACAATCAGGACGATATTCATTCCTAGAATTTTAAGTCCACGTCGTCTAAAACCGCCCCCCCCTTGGGGATTAGATAGTTGGGTGGATAGAGGAGCGATCGCTGAAACACGGGTCACATCATGACGAACCCCGATAGTCCCTCTTCAACACAGAGCAGCAGGACATAGTCCATGAGCTGGCGTTGCAACGCTTAGTTCAATCGGCTAAGGGCGACGATGCTCCATAACAACTCTACAGACAGGCATCAAATACAACATCAACAAGACGTATGTACTCTTAACAACAAAATGGAAGATATACGGATCTTTGCTGTCTATCTATCCCAGAAAGGGCTATTGTGTAGATTACTCGCAGCCTATCTAACCCCAGAGGATAAATAGGCAGCAAATAATCTGCCTATTCACCTATTAGGAGGCATATAGGCAGATTGGATCGATCTAATAAGTTGTTATACAGCCACGCAAGCTAATGACAGATAACCAGATGAACTTACTTGTGGTTTCGAGATCATCGCATCATCTTTTCCCACCAAACTAGTAAAGGATGGTGACGGTGTGGTACGTAGCGTCCTCTGATTCGTATAGCAGTAAGCACAGATTGTAAAGTAGCAGAAGAAACATTCGCTACCTCTGACCAATGCTTGACTATTGCTAAAGTTGATAGGATTTGCAGATTGGGTGCTTCCCGTTGAAAAAAGGAAATTGCTTTCTTATCATCGGTAGCGATCGCCCACTCTCGGTGAACCGCAATTGCGCAGCTTGCTGATTCACCATCATCTCCCAGTTCAAAAACATAGTTTACAAAAGTTTCTTCCTCGCTCTCAGAGTTAAAATCTGTAACTGCAAGTAGCCCCTTTTCCATAGCTGCTTCAAACTGATTTGTATCCTCATTACTCTCGTCTACTAAGCGTTGGAGAGTCAGCAATTCTCTTTCTCTAACAACTTCAGTGACTACGACTTGAGCTGGCAGGGACTGTATGATCTCGATCAAATGCCCAGAAGCACAGAAGTTCAAGACACAACAGGCATCAAGAACTATATGGGAGTGTTTGATTTCCATAATTTGTCTCCCAGTGTCCTACGCCTGACGCAAATCTAGATAAGCAGATTCTTCAAGCATCCCGCTAGAATGTTCACGTAATGCTTCTGCTATGCGTCGAGCTTCTAACCGATCAACACCAAGGAAATCTGCAAAGCGTCCTTCAGTGATAAGTCCTTGCTCCAAAGCTTCAATAGCAAGGTGTTGATAGTGAATAGGGAGTATGTCAGCCCGATGCTCGATCTCTTCTAAACCTAGTTCTTGCTGTACTTTTCTAACCTTTAATCCTCGATCACGCAAACGATCCCAAGTTCCTGACGGAAGAAGTTCCATATCTTCTAACCGATAAACAAGGGCTTCTATAGACACCCCATAATAATGGGCAAGAGTAAACAAATTTGTTGGAGTAAACTTACCATGAGTTCGATACATATCATTAAATCGACTCAGCAAGCCACTTGTGGGCATTAGAAAATACTTTGGAAAAGCTTCGGCTAATCGTTCACTCTCTGGATTTTTTTTGTATTGTCCTTCAAAATCAACAACAGGCTTTCGTCTATGCGCAAGAAAATGGAGATAGCCATGAGCCATCGACCAACGCCGTCGTTCCTCGTAGTGACTCAGATTTATTGCTATACAGCCACCGAGTTGTTCATCATAGCTGTAAATTTCTGAATATTTTGCTGGCATGTTTAGGTAGAACACCTTAATCCCTACACTTTGCTCCAAGATGTCTCGCAGCATTGGGATTGGGCCATCTCCTAGTCCAAGCCGTTGACGCTCTGCGATAGCAATACTTTCCGCCGCCGCTTCTATCGGCATATTGTTCACGCTATATTCCTGAGGATAGTTACGAGCAATTGGAGCATCCATGATCTTCTCAAGCTCCAAGTAGTTGTGGCACAGTTCCTCAAAGCGCTGGATAACTGGGCCTATTTGTTCTTCTTCTTGTTTATTTCGTTGATAAGCAGCGCGAAACTGAACTTCAAATGGCTCAGTAACAGGAGTAGAGCGAACGAAATCGCTGATAGCTCGTCCGTAAGCACGAGCTAATTTGATTAACTCATTCGGCTTGAGACGCCGCTCTCCCTTTTCAATGGCAACAATGGTAGTGCGTGCAGCGTCGATGACCTTGGCAGCATCTGCTTGGGTCATCCCACTCTTCTTCCGCGCTTGTTGCAGAAGCTCTCCCAATTTTCGTAAGTCAATATTGTCAAGAATGTTAGTAGCCATATCATTTCCCTTTTACCCTTACTGGATAGCAAGCTGGAAATCTTGAGATACTTGCTGAACACTCACCTGATTCAAGAAATCTCCTGAAATTTGAGGTTCTACAGCATCCCATTCAGAAACATAGGTTTGATAGAGCCGAATTAAACATTTTCTCATTTCAAGAGATGTTAAGCCTTCTACTTCATGATTCCTATCTACGATGTCGTCAAGCTCAGGAAATCTCTTAGTCAAAGACTCCCATTGGGTAGCAGTATTTTCTGAATATTTCAGCAATCCCTTAAGTGTAGAAACTTGCGCCAGCATATGCTGAAAACACAACCTGATATCACCCACTGGACGAGTAGCATGAGGCACGATGTAATGAGTTTGGTCTTTTACTCGTGAAGCCGCAAGTGCTTGTTTTCTTAATATACAAGATGAGCAGTAGCCACACTGGATAGGCTGCTTACGATGTGGGCTATCACATGAAATAGTCAAAGAAGGTAATTCACGCTTTGCATCTTCTGCCAGTTGCTGGCACATCTCAGCTTTTGTCCAGAAAAGGAAGGGATTCCGGACTCTAAACTCCTCTTCTACCAACTCTGATACCAGATTGCTAACTCTAAGAAGGGTTAAGGGATGAACTGAACGGGAATGATCCAGGCCAACAGCGGATTTCCGATAGGGGAGATTGATTGCACCAATGCCATTTTCGTATAAGTGTAAAACCCGCTGTCCCATCAGATATGCACAAGCTGAACCAAGTAACGTGAATACAATACCCCTCGCACGAGAAATTTTATTCTTTGTATGCAAACTACTTTCAGAAAAACGGATTGGTACTCTACACAGATTTAGCCGATTAGGAAAAGACGTTTGAAGCGCTTGAAAGACCTGCTCTTGACGTGCATAAGCGTTATCATTACTTCCTGTCCCAAATAGCATAAAAGATATTTCGGGGGTTTTCTTAAGACGAATGTAAAGTCCAGCTAGAGCATCAAGTCCACCACTCCAAAGTGCTACCTCACCTACATAGGGATCAGCAGACGCAAGTAGAGGCTGTTGCTCAACAGCACGTCCCGAATCGACTCTTTTTGAAAATTCAAATACCCATCTGCTCCCGGTCGCCCATTCTAGAAGATCAGAGAGCTTATCTTGGAAAGAGTTTTGATTTAGAATTTCTGGATGACGTGCTGGCAGAACAACATGAATCCGAGTTTGATGCTGTCTTAGACTTTGAAAGGTCAAGCGATCAGCTGCATGAATAGCAATAGCCAGATCAATGAGATCAGCAATTATAGAAGGAAATTCTTTTTGTACTCGATAACTAAATGCGCTATCATCCACAGCAACTTTTACATTGCTTTCTCGGTTTCTGGAGTGATCAAGTAGGCGGACAGTTCCACCACCGCTTATTACAGGCTCGAAAAGCAAAGTAAATCCAGAATCTTGTTTATTTCGTCTTTTCATTTTGCTTAAACTGCCAGAAGGTCTTCGTTTAAATCAATTGCTTTTTGAGAAGGGCGTCGGGGCAGAGATAGTTTGGCTACACTTTGATTCCTGATAGCATTTTGAGCAAATTTTTGAATCCCAGAACCTATACTTGATTGCATGTCTTCAATTCGTTTTTCGAGAGTTTCTTGAGTAATACCTGCATGATGTTCTAATGTCAATGGAATTCGTTCTTTAAATTCTGATTCATAAACCTCATGAATATACCGCCCAAAAATAGCTTCAGAAATGTGAGTGATATCTACTTCTCGCCCATTTCTGAGATCGTTGAGCAAACTTTTGCCTGCCCGTAAAGTCAGTTCTTTCAAATCCAGACGTCCATCTGCTTTCTGAGCTAGAGCTTCGAATTCTACGCTGAGTTTGGCAAAGTCACCTTCTCTAGCTTCTTCAAGATGGCTACTCATATGTGCAACGCTATCTGCCATTGCTTGAGAGAGAGCAACGGGGAGATCACCTTTAGCTTTAATGTCTTGCTTGAGTTTCTCTAGCAGAGCTCGCGCACATTCATCACTGGTTGCAGTACCTTCGCAAAGCCACTTGTACGGTTTTTGATAAAGCCGTCGCAATCTGCTGTGAACAATATCCCCATCTGGCATGGCACCCCCCGCCCGTCGGAGTTCTTTGATATCTCAAGGCTAATCCACAATTCTGACATTGTCAACAATTTTACGGCTTTTTACACCAAAAAGTCAGGCTAGCAGATCGATGAACAACTGAACAGCCCGTCTGGAAGGGGTTTAAGCCTGATAATTATGTTCAGTCACAATGAAGCTATGTCTCAAGTGGGTTAGGCTGCATAACAACACGCTGGAACAGACAGGGCAAATCCCCTTATTGAGGTGCTAAGGTAGCTTGCCGCTGCTCGGCTTAGCCGTTAGTCCTCATCATGCACAAACGCCATCACGTACTCCAGCCGATAAAGGGAACTGGGATTGAGGCAGGGGCAGGGACATCGCGGGCGGTTTCCTCATCTAGAGCTTGCACCACCTGTTGATACAGTTCTTCAGCTTCCTCCGGTGAATTGCCAATGCTGGTCAGCCCCAACTTGCCAAACTCCGACAGACAGCCCATCAGATGGAACACCGTGCCGGTTTCTGTCGTACTGCGGAAGTTCAGGCGGTGGAAGGCAATGATGTCCATCAGGTCATTGGGCATTAATCCGCGATATTTGGGACTCTCTAAATTATCTGAAGCAACATAATACTTGGGTGTGCCCTGACGACTGTAGAACAGACCATCCTCTAGGCAGTAGGTGCCATTGGTGAGGAGGGCCAAGGCCATAAAGGGATGGGTAGTGCCGCCTTTGCGTAGGTTAATTTCAATCGCATAGAGCGCCCATTCTTCACCATCCGGTGCATCGGGCTGGTAGACTGCCACGAAGTCTAGGCTAAAGCGCTCCAAGGCTCCCTTATCTGCCAGCGCCTGCCCCACCTTCATGCCCCAAGTCTGGAGCTGGCGGCGATAGCCATCATCAGCGGGGAAGCGACAGCCTAGGAAAATTTGACCATCGGGGCCGCCTAGAATTTGGTCATGGGTAGATAAGACTTCCACCGTACCATCAGGAACAATCCGGGCCTGCACACTGGGCGATCGCTTTTCGTCACCTTCAATAAACGCTTCCGCGATCGCTCCCAGTTCGGGAATACGGCTGCTGAAGTTCTCCCAGGTTTCCTGGTCAGACTGGAAGCTGAGATGGACAAACTGCTGAATAATCGCCGCGACGCGCTGGGCATGGCTGGCATCTCCTGGGCGCACGGTAGCTAGATCTCGGAGATTTAGCAGGGCGTTGCCTTCCCCCGAAAACCCTTCATTGAGCTTGATGACGATGCGGCGCAGGGTGGGCTGCTGCTCCCAGAGGATGGCGGTGGCGATCGCTAGGTCTTCCACCGTCCAGGTTAAGTCACTGCCAGCGGGATGGGGAATGCCACATTCGGCAAAAATCTGGCGGCTGCCGCTCTTGGTACCCCACTGTAGCAAGTCTGGATCGAGGGCCAGCAGGGGCACGCCCAGCTTCACCGATAGATCGCGCTCAAACTCCGTGGAGTTGTAGCAGGTCATGTAGGCTTGGTCGAGGCGCAGGGATTGACGGATGCGTTCCATCAGGCGGGGGCGTTCCAAGATTTTCTCGGTGAGCGATCGGCAGGAGGAATCATACACCGATAGCAAAAGCAGACGGCTGCGGGCATGGGAGAAGGGAATGCCGGGCAGCAGTTGCAGGTAATAGTCCACAATGCTGGGATGCAGGGGCTGGGAGGTGATGTAGATCAGGCGCGTGCGGGGGTTGCGCAGGCGGATCAGGGAAAACAACAGCCGTTCTTCGTAGTAGTGAATGCCGCGAATTTTACGCAGCTCCCGTTGATCCAACGTGACCGAGGGGATCACGAGAATATCGCAGTCGTTGCGGTCAAACTGATCAATCGACTGCCAGCGATCGCGCAGTTTTGACTGAAGTTGATGAAAGGAATCGGTCTGCGTCGATGACAAATACATGGGCTGAGATACGGTAGGAGAATATAGCTATAGAAGGGCAGCACAGTGTCAGCAAATCTCCTGTACTCATGGCCCTGCAGTTCAAGGTGATTGTCGCATACCCCCGATGAACCCGTGCAATACTCGTCTCGCATCTGCCCAGATCTAGCGCTAGGCTAGGAAGGTTGTTCACGAAGAACGAGTTCGCCACATGCACCGAATTGCAGCCACACCGGGGGGATGGACACCTGGCATGGAGGGGGTAATGTTCGTGGAGCAGACCCCTGCTCCCATGGTGATTCTGACGGCGGCAGATACCGAAATTCTAGCGATCGCCCAGGCCATTGCCCACCTTCCCGACGAGTTTCCCAACCTGCGGGTGGCCAATCTCCTGCATCTTCAGCAGCAGTTGAGCATTGATACTTATGCCGATACGGTGCTGCGCCATGCCCAGGTGATTGTGGTGCGGTTGCTGGGGGGTCAGGCCTATTGGCCCTACGGTCTGGATGTGGTGCGGGAAACGGTGGAGCAAACGGGGGCGCGGTTGCTGGTGTTGCCGGGGGACGATCGTCCAGATTTGGGCTTGATGCATCAGTCCACGGTGCCGCTGGCGATCGCCAACCAGCTTTGGCGCTATTTTACCGAGGGCGGCATTGACAATATGGTGCAGGCGCTACAGTACCTGGCCCAGGTGGGTCTGGATTGCCCCTACCATCCCCTGCCGCCACGGCCCGTGCCCAAGGTGGCCTGCTATGCCTGGGCAGGGCCATCCTCAACGACGGCGCGGGTGGGTCTGCTGTTTTACCGGGCCCATTATCTATCGGGCAATATGGCGGTGATCGATGGGCTATGTGAAGCGATCGCCCGCCGGGGGTTGGAGCCGATGCCGATGTTTGTGTCGTCGCTCCGGGACATGGAGGTGCAGACCGCCATCCGGCAGCAGTGGCAGCGGCAGCCTGTGGATCTGGTGCTGAATACCACGGGCTTTTCCCTGGCGCGACTGGAGGCGGCGGAGATAGATTTAGACCTATGGCGATCGCTTGATGTGCCGGTGCTGCAGGTGATCTTGAGCAGCGGCACGCGGGAGCAATGGGACAGCGAATGGCGGGGGCTACTGCCCAGGGATGTGGCGATGAATGTGGCGCTGCCGGAGGTGGATGGGCGGATTATTACCCGAGCAGTGTCGTTTAAGGCGCGGCAAGATCGCCATCCCCAACTTGAAACCGATGTGGTGCGCTATGAACCCATGCCCGATCGCCTAGACTTCGTCGCGGATCTAGCGGACAACTGGGTGCGGCTACGGAATACGCCTAGGGGCGATCGCCGCCTTGCCTTGATCTTGGCCAACTATCCCAGCCGTGATGGTCGCCTGGCCAATGGCGTGGGCTTGGATACACCGGAAAGCGTGGTGCAGATTCTCCAGGCTCTAGCCAATGCCGGGTATGATGTCCAGCCCCTGCCCGCCTCAGGGCAGGAGCTGATGCAGTGGCTCACCCAGGGCGTCACCCATGACCCCGATGGTTGGGATCTACGGCCGGTGCGGCAGTCCCTATCCCGGTCGGTGTACCTAGACTATTGGCAGACCCTGCCCCCTGAGGTGCAACAAGGCGTGGGCGATCGCTGGTCGTCTCCAGAAAGCCTGCCGGCGGAGATTCCCATTCCAGGGCTACAGATTGGATCGGTGTTTATCGGCATCCAGCCGCCCCGAGGCTATGACCTCGACCCCTCCTTGAACTACCACGCTGCGGATCTAGAGCCTCCCCATGCCTACCTAGCCTTCTACCACTGGCTGCGTCACGACTTTGGGGCCCAGGCCCTCGTCCATGTGGGCAAGCATGGCAACTTGGAATGGCTGCCAGGCAAAAGTGTGGCCCTATCCCAGACTTGCTACCCGGAAGTGGCCAGCGGTGCCCTGCCCCATCTCTATCCCTTTATTGTCAACGATCCGGGGGAAGGCTCCCAGGCCAAGCGGCGCTCCCAGGCGGTAATTATTGACCATCTCACCCCGCCCCTCACCCGAGCGGAACTCTACGGGCCGCTGCAGCAACTGGAACGGTTGATTGATGAATATTACGAAGCCGATAGCCTCGACCCCAGCCGCCTGCCGGTGATTCGCGATCGCATCCAAACGCTCATCCAGACCACCCATCTCAACCAGGATCTAGCCACTCTACCAGGATCCCCAGCAGCGGAGTTCAACGACCTGCTGACCCGCACCGATGGCTACCTGTGTGAACTCAAGGAAGCCCAAATCCGCGATGGTCTGCATATTCTCGGTCAATGCCCCAGCGGCCGGCTGCTGCGAGATCTGATCATCGCCATCGCCCGTTCCCCCGATCGCCACCGTCTCGGCCTCACCCGCGCGATCGCCACGGCCTGGGAACTGGACTGCGATCCCCTTTCCGACGATCCAGCAACCTTACTATCCGAAAGCGATCGCCGCCGCCTAGCCCAGCAGCACTGTCCCCATCTGCGCACCGTCGGCGACGCGGTTGAACAGATCGAACAGGCCGCTGCCCAGCAGGTGGACGCCATCCTAGCCGGTCAGCCTCCGTCCATGACCCAAGCAGCGATCGCCCCAGAACTGACCTGGATCCAAACCGACCTCCTGCCCAACCTGCAAAATACCCGCCAAGAACTTACCGCCCTGCTCCACGGTCTAGACGGCGGCTACATTCCCAGCGGCCCCTCCGGTGCACCCACCCGCGGCCGGGCAGATGTGTTGCCGACCGGCCGTAACTTCTACTCCGTAGACATTCGCGGCATTCCCACGGAAAGCGCCTGGGCCGTGGGTCGCAACGCCGCCGAACTCCTGATCGAACGCTATACCCAGGAAGAGGGCAACTATCCCCGCAGCCTAGCCCTCTCCGTCTGGAGCACCTCCACCATGCGCACCGGCGGCGATGACCTAGCGGAGGCCCTGGCTCTACTTGGAGTTCGACCCGTATGGGACGGCCCCTCCCGGCGCGTCGTGGATTTTGAAATCTTGCCCTTGGAGGTGCTGGGGCGATCGCGCGTGGACGTCACCCTACGGATTTCCGGCTTTTTCCGCGATGCCTTTCCCAATTTAATCGAGCTCTTTGACCAAGCCGTGCAGGCGATCGCTGCCTTGGATGAACCCCCAGAGTGGAACCCCCTGGCTGACCAAGTGCAGCAGGAAACCCAAGCATGGATCGACCAAGGGCTAACTGCCGACCAGGCTAGCGATCGGGCCAGCTATCGTATCTTTGGCTCCAAACCCGGAGCCTACGGAGCTGGTCTTCAGGGTCTGATCGAAGCCCAGAATTGGTCAGACG
The DNA here is from genome assembly GCF_016888135.1 of Leptolyngbya sp. CCY15150. Classification (NCBI taxonomy): domain Bacteria; kingdom Bacillati; phylum Cyanobacteriota; class Cyanophyceae; order Leptolyngbyales; family Leptolyngbyaceae; genus Leptolyngbya; species Leptolyngbya sp. CCY15150. The sequence goes on along the minus strand of NZ_JACSWB010000146.1, from coordinate 42,747 downwards.
ATGACGACCTAGCCCGCGCCTACATCAACTGGAGCAGCACCGCCTACACCGGCGGCCGCAACGGTCGCGCCCCCCAGGCGCTCTCCGCTCCCGCCGCCTTCGAGCAGCGCCTCAGCCAGCTACAGATTGTGCTGCACAACCAAGATAATCGCGAGCATGACCTGCTCGATTCCGATGATTATTATCAATTCCAGGGCGGTCTGACGGTGGCCGCCCGATCGCGGGGTCAGTCCCCCAAACTTTACTTTGGCGACCATTCTCGCCCCGAAACCCCCAAGGTGCGATCGCTCTCCGAAGAACTGACGCGGGTCTATCGATCGCGGGTGGTCAATCCTAAATGGATTGCTGGCGTCATGCGTCACGGCTACAAGGGAGCCTTCGAAATGGCCGCCACCGTGGATTACCTGTTTGCCTACTCCGCCACCACCCACTGCGTCGAGGACTATATGTATCAAGGCGTTGCCGAGGCCTATATCTTCGACGACGACGTGCAGCAGATGGTGCAAGACGCGAACCCCTGGGCGCTGCGGGATATGGCCGAACGGTTGCTAGAAGCCCACCAGCGCCGTCTCTGGTCATCCCCTAGCCCCGCAACCCTCGATCGCCTGCGGGCCGTTGTCAACCAAGCGGAAGGAGCGATCGAGCAACAGTCGAGCTAGTGCAAGATAGAAGAACGAAGACAGGACAACGAAAAGGACGTCCAGGATACACAAGGATTCCTGCCTCAGGAAATAGGCGGGTTACTTCCATTTCAGAGTACTAGGCGTCCTTCCAAGCATCATTCCAAGGGTCTAATCCAAGCGATCGGACACCGGCACAGCTTGGCGCTGTGGTGCAGCAGACGGCAGGAGTTGAGGACGGCGCGATCGCCCGGCACTGCGGCAAATCACCTGGGCATAGTGCTCGGCAATAATATCTGGCGTAAAGTGATGCTCTAGGTAGGTGCGTCCCGCCTGCCCCATAGCCTCCACCCGCTGTGGATTGGCCATCAAATGCAGAATAAACGCCGCTAGCCCTTCGCGATCGCCCTGCTGAAAAGCCTCACCACACTCCGCCTCCGTCACCAAGTCTTTGAGATAGGAGCGATCGTCACAAATCACCGCCACGGGTCGCCCTGCGGCCAGGCAGCCATAGAGCTTACTGGGTGCCAACAGTCCCTCCATGCCGCGACTGAGAGACACTAACGACAGATCGCAGGCGGTCAGGGAATAGGGCAAATCTTGCTTATCTTGATAGGGCAGGAATAAACAGTTCTGCAGCCCATAGTCTTCTGCTAGTTGCATACAGAGCGATCGCTTGGCCCCATCTCCCACAAAGACGAACCGTACCTGTTCATGCTGAAGCAGTTTTGCTGTAGCCATAACTGTTTCCAGATCATGGCAGCGTCCCATATTCCCAGAATACAAAACCGTGAAGGTGCGATCGAGGCCATGGCGCTGGGCGAACCAATTATCTGATTTCGGTCGAGGTACAACCAGGTTAGGATCAGACCAGCTATGAATCACAGAAATACGATGGGCAGGAATTCCGTAGTTCTGAACAATGTGATCTCGAATCGTCGAACTCAGAACAATAATTTGCTCGGCTTGGCCCCAAACTTTACAGTTAATCCAGCGCCAAAGGTTGGTAAGCCGATGATTCGGCTTCAGGACGCCCAATCGTACCGCAACGTCCGGGTATAGATCATAGACAAGGCAGATATAACGCAGTCCTAACAGACGCCGGGCGAAGTATCCCAAAACGGGTAAGTAAGGCGGTGCGGTTGTCAACACAGCAATGTCGTGGTGCATGGCGGCTCGCACCATATGCAAGACAGCCCGCAGGCAGAATAACAGCCCATTCAGGGCTTTACCGCGAATCCGTTGAGACCAGAATCGAGAAATTTGCGATCGCTGAATCGAAAGCTGATGAATCTGTTCATACTTCGGTGCCGAGGCGGTAGAAAATGCGTAGCCTGGCTGCCCTGTGAAGACGTGAACCTTAAACTCTTTTTGACTCAGTTTAATCGCTAGTTCTTCAATGAGTTGACCCGTTGCAGCGTAGTCGGGTGGATAAAACTGCGTAATAATAAGCAGACGAATACGAGCGTCCAAGTCATGATGATAGTGATGCCACATGAGAGTCCAAATATTACGTGGATTTGGCTGCATTCAATATGCAGACTCAATTGGCAAATAACACCCGGATCACCCTGAAAATGCAGAAGACTTATTTTTGGCTTAAACCTAGCTACGTGACGTAGGGGAATATCCCAAGGTTCCATTTACATCAAACGTTCTTCCTAGCATGAGCTTCTATCGTTAGGTAGAGCCCATGCGTTACCACAACCTATGGCGGCCTTCAATCCCAACATCGTCCTCTACTCCAACACCCATCTAGCCAACCCCTTACGTCAAGAGCATCAATGGGTTACTTCTAGGGAATATACGGAGTATCAGGACAAATATGAACTATTCCTAGGAGTTCCATCAAGAAATTTCGATGAGGATGTCCTCACGATCACGCCAGCGCTCCCATCTCCCCATAACTACCCATGCAGCGCTAGAGAAGCGATCGCTCCTCTAGCGCTGCATGGGTAGTTATAGATGTGTAAGTCTAGTAATCGATTTCCTCTTCATACTCCGCCACTTTCTGCCGATCGGGCAGGTTGAGCTTGGGCGGCGTGTAGGGCTTGGGCTTGTCTTCATCCGCCCAAGCATCCCCGGTCACCTCTACGTCCTCATACTGAGCCTCAGGATAGGGTGCAGGGGCTGCTCCTGGAGGTGCATCATAATCTTCATCCACATAGGCCACCTGCTGCTCATAGGTCTCATTACCCCAGTTGGCTTCTTGATAGTAAACCGGCTCGGGTTCGGCCTGGCGCAGAGGTTCAGGCATAACGCGTTCTTGGGGCTCGTTCCAGTTGTCCTCGTCCCAGGTTTCTCGGGCCGTAGGCATCACCGTCTGCAGCGGTTGGGCAACCGGCATACCCGTTCCTAGTTGATTGGAGGTCGAGGTGGGCATCACGTAGTAATCATCCACATCCCGATCCCAAGGGGGACGACCAATACCCAGGCGTTCCAGCACTCCCACCGTCATCTGCACCATCTTCTCCTCTGCCCCCTCAAAGACAATCAGGCGATCGGGGCCGCTGCTGACCACTTCTTCAATAGACAGTTCATAGGTGCTAATCACTTGATCGGGAATCAGCGGGATGCCTAGGGACGCAATCACCAAGGATTCAACCTTGCCATCATTAACGTTGAACTTAAACCCTCGCACTTTACCCAGCAGTTCGCCGGTTTCGGTGATCACTTCGCTATTGATGAGAATGCTGTAGGGATCGGTATCAAACGCATCTTCAACCGCGTTGTCGTCATCGACCAAAATCACATCACCAATTTGGCGGATGTTGCTCAACAGCATGGTCTCTTGCGTGCTCGACAAGACCCCAGACAACACACTTTCCCGTAAGCCAAAGGCCACAACTTCACGACGATCGATGTCTACCCAGATCTGACTGACGACGCCGAGTCGCTTGCCAGTGTCTCGGGTGATAATTTGAGTTCCTAGGAGGTCGGCTCGTTGGCAGTACTGTTCAAAAGTCATGGGTGGATTTTTGTCTCGAAAATGGTCGAGAGAGCGAAATTGGCAGCAATGGTGTCAGCGATTCGTCAATCGTAACGCTAACGACGGCTAGAACAAATCATAAACCGGATGGGGAAAGTTCCAACGGTGCCCCAGGAAATCTAGTCAACCCCTAGGTGATCAATGGCTGCTGGAGCAGCGGCGTCAGGTGTAGGGTCAGAGAATCGAGCAGACTAGGGAGGGTTGAGCTGGGGGCTGGCAGATTGTAGTAGATTGCTCCAACAGAGTCAGGGTGCTTCTCAGGGGCGATCGCTACCCAGAAATTCGTCCCTGGAGGTCAATACCCAGAACCTGCGTGTAGGCTCCTCGGGCTTGGGTCACCCCAATGGTGCGCTGGGCCGCTTCAATCATCGGACGCCGCAGGCTCACGACAATGAACTGCGCCTGTTGAGTCTGATGTTTAATCATTCTAGCTAATCGTTCTACATTTGCCCCGTCGAGGAACATATCCACCTCGTCAAAGGCGTAGAAGGGCGAGGGACGGTAGCGCTGCAGGGCAAAGATGAAGCTGAGGGCAGTGAGGGACTTTTCTCCCCCAGACATGGAGGCTAGGCGGCGGACGGGCTTGCCCTTAGGATGGGCGACTAGATTGAGCCCGCTGGAAAAGGGATCATGGGGATCATCAAGCTGCAGGTAGCCATCACCGTCGGAGAGTTCAGCAAAAATGGTTTGAAAGTTGCCATTCACTGCGTCAAAGGCTTCTTTGAAGGCCCGCTGGCGCAGGGTGGTGAAGTTTTCGATGCGCAACAGCAGTTCGCTGCGCTCTTCCGCCAAGGTGGACAGCTTTTGGCTGAGTTCATCCAGACGCCCCTGGGTGCGATCGTGCTCTTCTAGGGCCAGCATATTTACCGGCTCCATGGCCTGCATCCGCCGCTGCAGCGATCGCACCTGTTGCTGAAGCTGCTCTAGCCCTAGCTCGTCGGGAATCTCCGGCAGAGGATCGGGCAATTCGGCCTGCTGGGCCACCAGTTGCTCCTGCAGGGCCACCAAGTCTTGCTGACGAGCCTGCTGGGTTTCGAGGGTATGTTGACGTTTCAGCTCCGTTTGCTGATGCAGGGTTTGGCGATCGCGTAATTGCCGTTCCACCCGATCGCGCTCTTGCTTCTCCGCCGATAGGGTGTGTTCTAGGGTAGACAAGGCGGTTTGAATCTCCGCAATCTCGCGGTTGAGGGCATCCTGCTGGCTGCTGCCGGAGGTACGCTGGCTGAGCTGGCTAGTCTGCTGCTGCCGGTACTCCTGCACCCGCTGCTGAGCCTGTTCAATCTTTTCCTGAAGCCGCTGGCGCTGCATGCCCATCTCGCTACATCGCTGTTCGGCGGCGCGCAGGGCCAGTTGGCGATCGCTGAGGGTTGCTTCCTGCTGCTGAATTAGGGTCTGGGCCTGCTGCCATTCGCTATGGGCTTGGGATTGTTCCAACTCCGTCAACTGCTGGCGATCGCGGGCCACCTCGGCTTCCTGCTGCGGCAATGCCTTCTCCAGGGTCTTGAGCCGGGTTTGGGCCTGGCTCAGTTCTTGCGTATGCTGCGACAACTGGGCCCGCACCTGCCCCTCTTGCGCGACCAGATGGGCAAGCTGTTGCTGCAATTGCTCCGCCTTGAGATGGGTTTCGCGCTCCAGTTGTCGAGCATCCATCAAGGCTTGAGACTGGGACTTGAGGCTAGCGCTAGCTTGGTGAATCTCTTTCTGACAGCGATCGAGAATGTGGTCAATTTCCTGGAGGCGATCGCGTAGGCCCGTCACCTCCGCCGATTCTCCCGTTTCCCCTACCCCAAAATGCAGGGATCCTTGGCGGCTGGACGTACTGCCCCCGGTCATGGCACCACTAGCATCGAGCAATTCTCCATCTAGGGTGACGATGCGGTACCGACCAATGTGGGGGCGGGCATCCTGGAGGTTCGAGAAGACCACGGTATTGCCAAACACATGGGCAAACACCACCCGATAGCGATCGTCACAGTCAATCAGCCGACTGGCATAGTCAATAAAGCCGCGAGGCTGTTGGGCAGGGTTGATCGGCGACAGGCGCGGCGCACGGATTTTGTTCAACGGCAAAAACGTCGCCCGCCCAGCCCGCTTTTGCTTGAGCAGTTCAATCCCCGCTGCGGCTATTCCATCATCTTCCACCACCAGATGCCCCAAGCGGCCACCAGCAGCAATTTCCAGCGCCAGTTGATACTCCGCTTCCACCCGACCCAACTGGGCCACCAGCCCGCAGATACCCGGCAAGTTAGCTTGGGTGAGCAGGCGCGTGGCTCCCGTTCCATGGGCATCCTGCATCGCCTGCACCTGGGCTTCTAGGCGATCGAGCTGGCGTTGTTTATCCCGCTGTTCTCGCAGCAGGCGATCGCTAGTCTCCTGTTGCAGCTTCAGTTGGGCCTCGGTAGCGCTCAAAGCCTGGGCCCGCTGCTGCACCTGCTGGCGCTGCTGTTGGTGCTCGGTTTGTAGACTGGCCTGCTGCTGCTGGTGCTCGGCCAGATCGCCAGCGATCGCTTCTAGAGTTTGCCGATGCTCTTGATTTTTTTGCTGGAGTTGATGCACCCGTTCCTGTAGCGTCGCCTGCTCGCGCCGCCCTGGCTCTAGTTCCTGCAGCCGCGATTCAATCCGGTGCCGCAACTCCGTTTGCTGTTGAATCCAGGCGGCCGACGCAGAGGCGATCGCCTGGGCCGACTCACGACTCGCCTCTAGGGTTTTCTGGGCAGCATCCCGCGCTTGCCGTAGCTGTACCAACTCTTGCGTATCGAGAACTTGCTGATCCGCCTGCAGAGCCTCCAGCGCTTGGCGATGGTCATGCAGTTCCCGCTGGGTGCGGCCCAGTTGCGTGGCCGTCTCTTGGCTAGCCGTGATTAACGCTTGCTCTTGCCGCTGAAGCTGCCGCAGTTCTGCCTGCCGCGTCGCGAGAGTCGCCTGTAGTCCTAACTGCTCATCTTCCCCAAGAGCTTTCACCCGCCGGTTCAACTCCTCCAAGGACTCCGTCGCTTGGGCAATATCCACCGCCAGAGCCTGGAGCTGGGTGCTGTAGTCAGCTAGGGCTTGATGGCTGGCTTCAAGCTGCTGTTGGAGCTGCTCCGCCTGCCGTTGGCGATCGCGCCAATGGAGCACCGCCTCCCACTGACTTTTATCCTGAAATTCCGCGCGTAGGGCCTGGTACTTCTCCGCCTTAATTCGATCTTGGGCCAGGCGATCGCGCTGGGCAATCAACTCCCGTTCCACGATGCGAAACTGCTCCTCCCGCTCCTTCACCGCGTCCAGCTTGCCCGTCGCTTGAATAATTTTGCGATCGAACGCAGCCACCCCCGCCAGCTCGTCAATAATCTCGCGGCGTTCCCGAGGGTTCATGGAAATAATGCTGGTGACGTCCCCCTGCAGAACAACGTTGTAGCCTTCGGGATACACGTGGAAGCGGTGCAGGTGGTCGTGAAGCTGGGTGAGGGTACAGGGCTGATCGTTGATGTAGTAGTTAGAGGTGTAGGTGCCCTGGGGCGTCACCCGCAGCTTCCGGGTCACCTTCCATTCCCCCGTCGCCAAAATTTCCTGCAGCAGCGGATCGGGCTCGTCCTCAAAGGCATAGCGATCCGGTTCAGGAGCGGGAGGCGTCTCGGGCGACCCATGTCCATTAAGATCTACCCCATTGAGGTTTACCCCATTGAGACCTGTCTCATTGAGATCTGCCTCATTGAGATCTACCCCATTGGGATCCGATCCATTAAGCTCTGACCCATTGAGATCTGGATCAAGCCCCTGGGCTTCCGGTGCCTCCCCCGTAGACTCATCAGGTGTAGATGCATCAGGTGCCTCCCCTGTAGATGCATCAGGCACTTCATCGGGGGATTCTGGCGGGGATTCTGGCGGGGCAGCGATCGCCCTCGAACCCACAGCATCCTCCGGCTCCATCTGAAACGTCACGGTGACACTAGCTTCCACCGTAGAGCGACTGCGGCTCGAATGATTTTGGTTAACCAAATCGGGCAACCGCTCCGCCCGCATTCCCTTGGAGCCAGACAAACCTAGGGCAAACAGCAGCGCATCCAAAATATTGGATTTTCCCGACCCATTGGGGCCAGAAACAACGGTGAACCCAGGCAGCAACGGGACTGCCGTTGTCCCGCCAAAGGACTTGAAGTGAGAGAGTTCAACCCGCTTAATGAACACTAGGGATTGCCGCGATGCGCTTCAGTACGAATATACTACATCCATGGAGGTGTCGCCCACGGAGGGATCAACAACCGTGCCTCAATCCTAATGCACTGGCTTGATATCCACCTAGGATTGCCGCAACACCCATGGGTGACGTAGTCGCATTATAGGCAATGATTGGAAATTAACGCTAAATGTAGCGTATTGTCTCAAAGGTTACCCCTAGGTTTTGAGCACAACGCCATAATAGGCCCATGGATAAATTCCGAGTTCAGATCCTCGGAAGGCGCAAATTCCCGGTGTCTGCCTGAGGCAGCCCTGGGGTTCGGCACCGGAGATTTGCGCAAACCCATGCCAGGACTAATCCTAGGCTTAAGTAAACTGCTGACTGAGGGCCACGGGATTATGCACCGTAATCCGCTTTTTGTGAATGGAGATCATGCCTTCTTGGCGCAGATCCCCCAGCAGGCGGGTCACAGTCACCCTGGTTGAGCCAATGGCCTCAGCGATCGCTTGGTGAGATAGCTTTAGGTCAATGGTGATGCCTTCTTGACTAGGAACGCCAAAGTCACGGCAGAGAATCAGCAAAAAGCTCACCAACCGCGATCCCATATCCCGATGAGCTAGGGTCTCGATCATCATCTCGGTTTGCAAAATCCGAGACGATAACCCCCGCAGCATAATCATCGAGAGTTCAGGATTTTCGTGAAAGGCTTTTTCAACCTGGTCAATCGGCAGCGACAGCAATTCCACCGGCGTGAAGGCCACAGCATGGTAGAAGCGATCGGAACGATGTCCCGTAATCAGCGACAGTACCCCAAATACACTGTTTTCCCGAAGCAAGGCCACGGTGATTTCTTCGCCCGCTTCATAGACTCGGGAGAGCTTCACCGCTCCACTGAGCAAGAAGTAGACGCGCTCCGCCGGATCTCCTGGAAAAAAGATTGTTTTACCACGTTCAAAGGTCTCGACCATCGGTGGAAATGCACCTCCGCTGATCTGGCGGAATACATTTGCCAACGGCTTGTCTTGCGTTACTACCATAGCCCTCGCCCTACCCAATCCCTTAAAGAGTTCTTGTTCACTGTTCGAGCAAGTCGCCTCAGCACATGTGCGAATCGGCTAAACCAGATTTTGCAACTAAACTCTGACGTTACATCACTAAAACTTAACTTATGGGTGCTTTTTTGTGCTCCATGCTACATATTTTTTGAGTCTTTGATAAAGAAGATGTTGAGTTTAGCAAATGAGCACGGGCGATCGCTAGGAATGGCGAGGCTTAGCACCCCCTAGGTATTAGCTTATACACCACCCATAGCGCTTGTAGATATCTTCACACCACACCGGTATCCTGTTGTCTCTACCCCAAGGTTGTTAACCCTTCACCAAGCAATTCTTGAGGTTGTCCTCTATCTTTGTGTCCCCATTTTTCAGTATTCTCCTAATGGCGATCGCATCCAGCCCGTTCCTCAGTTTGGGCCAAGCAAACTAACGTTATCCGGTGACTTGGGAGCAGCATTGCGAAATCCTTGGCTGCCTCTCCCATACCTGCGATCGCCACCTGGAATCTTTAACGCTGTGAATCAACTGTCATGCTGAACCTGACCGGAAAAAATGCCCTCGTAACCGGCATTGCCAACAATCGTTCCATTGCCTGGGGCATCGCTCAGCAACTGCATCAAGCGGGTGCAAACCTCGGCATCACCTACCTCCCAGACGATAAGGGTCGGATGGAAACCAAGGTGGCTGAGTTAGTTGAACCCCTACAACCCAGCTTATTCCTGCCCTGTAACGTCCAAGATGACGAACAAATCGAGACGCTGTTTCAAACGGTGCAAGAGCAATGGGGCAAGATCGACATTTTGATCCACTGCCTGGCGTTTGCCCGACGCGATGACCTCACCGGCAACTTTAGCCAAACCTCCCGCCCAGGGTTCACCACGGCGCTGGATATTAGCACCTACTCCTTGGTCAAGCTTAGCCAAGGGGCAGCGGCGCTGATGAGCGAGGGGGGTAGCATCGTCACCCTCACCTACCTCGGGGGCGTCAAGGTGATACCCAACTATAATGTAATGGGGGTAGCCAAGGCGGCCCTAGAGATGAGCGTACGCTACCTGGCAGCAGAGCTGGGCCCTCAAAATATTCGGGTGAATGCTATTTCAGCCGGCCCCATTCGCACCCTGGCTTCGTCAGCGATCGGCGGCATCCTCGACATGATCCACCACGTGGAAGAAGTCGCGCCACTACGACGCACCGTCACCCAAACCGAAGTAGGCAACACGGCTGCATTTCTCTGTAGTGACCTATCCAGCGGCATGACAGGGCAAGTGCTCTACGTGGATGCGGGCTACGAAATTATGGGCATGTAGGTAGGGGCAGCAGCTCGGTTTAGTCGTTACACAGGGGTAGGGATATGCAAACACGCGATCGCCAACAGTTGGAAGAATCTGGGGGGCTAGAGTTTCCCTTGCGCACCGCGTCGGTAAGTCGGGCAACGCAGGAAACCCAGGTTCACGTCAGCGTCAATGTCGATGGGCAAGGGATAGCCAACGTGGATACGGGCATTCCCTTCCTTGACCATATGCTGCATCAGATCTCCTCCCATGGACTGCTGGATCTGGATATCCAAGCCCAGGGCGACATTGAAATTGACGATCACCACACCAATGAAGATGTGGGCATTACCTTCGGGCAGGCGCTGCACCAGGCCTTAGGCGATCGCAAGGGCATTGTCCGGTTTGGTCATTTCATCGCCCCCCTCGATGAGGCCCTAGTGCAGGTGAGCCTTGATTTTTCTGGACGCCCCCACCTCAGCTATGGTCTAGAGATTCCCACCCAGCGCGTCGGCAGCTACGACACCCAGCTCGTGCGAGAGTTCTTCGTGGCCGTGGTCAACCACAGCCAAATGACGCTACATATTCGCCAACTGGATGGCATCAACTCCCATCACATCATCGAAGCCACCTTCAAAGCCTTCGCCCGCGCCATGCGCATGGCCCTGGAGATCGATCCCCGCCGGGCACATTTAATTCCCAGCTCTAAGGGTGTTCTGTAGGGTCAGCGCGTATGCCAGAAGGGCCAGAAATTCGCCGGGCAGCGGATGCGATCGCTGCTGCTGTGGTCAACCAACCGATTCAAGACCTATTTTTTGCCTTCGATCGCCTCAAGCCCTACGCCGAATCCCTGGCCCGCCAGCAGATTACCGCCGTGCAGACCAAGGGCAAGGCGATTCTTCTCCGGTTCGATCATCGGCTCTCAATTTATAGCCACAACCAGTTGTATGGGGTGTGGATGATTCGACGCGCCTATGCCTTTCCCGACACGAAGCGCCAGCTTCGCCTAGCCATTCATACCGCAAAAACATCCGCCCTGCTCTACAGCGCCTCAGACATTGAGGTGCTCACCGACCATGAGATCGATCACCATCCCTTCCTCAGTAAGCTAGGGCCCGATGTGCTGGATGCCAACACCACCATCGAACAGGTGAGCGATCGCCTCCTTGATGCCAAATTTCGGCGACGGCGCTTGGGCTCTCTCCTGCTCGACCAGCATTTTCTTTGCGGTCTAGGCAACTACCTGAGAAGCGAAGTGCTATTTGTAGCGGGACTGCATCCCAGCCATCGCCCCATGGACTGCCCCGAGGATGCCCTGTATCGGCTAGCAGAGGCAGCGATCGCCCTCTCCCGCCGCTCCTACGAAACGGGCGGCATCACCAACGACCTAGAGCGCGCCCAGCATCTCAAGCAGCAAGGCCATCCCCGCCGCGACTATCGTCACTACGTCTTTTCCCGCAGCGGCAAGCCCTGCTACACCTGCGGCACCACGATTGCGAAAGACATAGCTGGAGGACGTCGATATTACGCTTGCCCCACCTGCCAGCCTAGCCTATAAGTTCATAGCAAAACCTGTCCCCAACCCATCCGGTGCTGAGAACAGATTCATGAAAATGATGACAAAGACACCGGGACAAGAGATGCAAGCATTCTCAGGGATCTCATGCAGGCTCATTGCCGAATCGTTAGGAAGACTTTTTGGAACTGCGCCAGGCCTCGGTCATGCGCCCAAAGTTGAGGCGAAACTCACCCCAGCCCAAGCGACTGCCTGCCGAGTCTTCATCCCAGGATGCCGACAGCACCCCATAGCTCAGTCCCACAACGCCTAGACCGAAAAAACCTAAACTGACCAGCAGCACCGCTGTTGGAGGTAGCTTAAAGAGTTCCTGGGTCACGACAACATAGCTGACAATAAACGTGGAAATCCCCAGCACCGTCGGCACGCCGCAGAACAGCGCCATGCGTCGAATCATGCGGCGGCTGACCACCTCAGGGATGGCCGAGTTGGCGCTGGGCGATCGCTTCGCAGCCGATGAAGACGAGGCAGGGCGGCTAGTCGCAGCCGGGGCAGGCTTTTTCTCCGTCTTTTTGCGGTTGCTAGACGGCTCAAACGGAAGGCGATCGGCGTCGGTCGATTTGTCGTTTGACTTAGACCCCATGGCGCTTAACCGCGAATGCCAAGACGCGTAATCAGGGCGCGGTAGCGTTCTTGATCGTGCTTGAGAATGTAGGCGAGGAGCCGTTTCCGCTGACCAATAATTTTCAGCAAGCCACGCCGGGAGGAGTGATCCTTCTTGTTGACTTTAAGGTGGGCACTGAGCTGGTTAATGCGCTCGGTGAGCATGGCCACCTGTACATCAGCCGATCCGGTATCGGTTTCGTGGACTTGGAAGTCGGTGATAATCTTTTGTTTTTGCTCTTGCAACAAAGCCATGGGTCGTCTGTTCTCTATCAACGCAGTCGAAGCTACTCATCATATCATAGCGGGTCATGCTGTCGGAAGGGTACCGCAGCGGCATGACTCAGACCTAGCTAGTCTCGACTCAGCCAGGCGATCGCTTCCCGAATCCACAGTTCCACATCGGTACTTTTCGACAGCGTGGAATATTGCCCCACGGTTCGCAGAGCTTCCATAATTTCTTGGGTACTGTAGCCCAGGGCCATCAGGGTAATTTCCACATCTTCCTGCACGGCAGGCACAGGCGCTGCATCGGGAGCACTGGTCATCAGCCCCGATTGATGTCGCCACTCGGCTAATTTACTGCGCAATTCCAAGGAAATCCGCTCCGCTGTTTTTGCCCCCACGCCGGGGGTGCGGGACAGCATTCGAATATTGCTAGACACGATCGCCTGCACCAGATCTTGAATGCCTAGGGTATCCAGCAGCGCCAGGGCAAGCTGGGGGCCAATGCCGCTCACGGCAATCAGTTGGCGAAATAAATCGCGCTCTGCCGGCGAGAGAAAGCCAAAAAAGCTCTGTTGATCATCGCGCCAGTGCAGATGGGTGAACACCTGCGTCGATACGCCGATGGTGAAGGTGCTGAGGCTACGCGGCAGAATTTGCAGCTCATAGCCAATGTGGTTCACCTCCAAAATCAGCAGCCAGCGGTTATTGGGCAGGGCTTGCAGGGCAGCAACGGTGCCTGTGAGGTAGCTAATCATTCAGATTGGGATCTAAAAAGCCAAAATGGTGGAGTCCTTGCAGAATACCACCGGCACAGGGGCGATCGGCGAGAAAGCGATCGCTGGATGGATGGTGATGATGCCAGGTGATTAACTCTGGCTTCGCATTGCCAACAATAATGCCCTTCGCCTTGGCATGGTCATACATGGCCCGGTCATTCCCCGAATCACCACAGACCACCGTGCGCTCCGGTGGCATCTGGAACATCCGCTGCAAAAACTGCACCGCCGCCCCTTTATTGCCGTGGCGCGGCAGCAGATCTAGATCCACGCCACTGCTGTAGACCACCTGCACCGCCAGCCCAGCCTGCTGAAAAGCAGCTTGGAGAACCGGCAGCAGGCGATCGCCCATTCCAGGCTCAACATAGTAGCTCAGCTTGTGGGGCAATTGTTCCGACGCGGGCTGGGGTGTTAATTCAGGATAACGGGCGGCGATCGCTGCCACCTGATGTCGATCCCAACCTTGGTTAAGATGCTCAACCCAAACCGGATCCGGGGTGGAACTCTTGCCGATATAAATCTCAGTGCCCACCGCCAACACCCGCACATCCGGCTCCAGCAACGCCACCTCACGGGTGAGTTGGTCATACAGGGTGGGCGATCGCCCCGTGGAATAGACCAGGATAGTACCGTAGCGATCGCGATGCTGAGCCAGGCAATGGTTCAAATGAGCCAAGGCCACAGAATCACCGACCAGAGTTCCATCTAGATCTGTGATGAACAAAAAGGGAGACACCAGATTTCCTCAACACAACAACCATGTCTCAAGAGCTACGTTACGCAAGCGAGTTGCTGAGGTCAAGCGGTGACCGTCTCTCCCTCCGATCACGCTCACCGCAAAACCACCGCAAAATCACTGCAAAACCTTGCCCCTTGCAGTGTAAACCGCCGATCACACCAGGGCAACGCATGGACTCGGAGCATAAAAAAAGCGTCCCTGTCTGTTGACAGCGACGCTCCTAGTACACGAGAACGTTTGGGGAGGCTCGATCAGCCGCCCGCCACCGCTGGCACAATGCTGACTTCATCGCCATCCTGCAGAACCGTACCGGCCCCATCTAGGAAGCGAATATCTTCGCTATTGACGTAGAAATTGATGAAGCGCCGCAATTGGCCTTGGTCATCACAGAGCCGCGCCCGAATGCCAGGATAGGCTTGCTCCAGAGCATCAAGCAATTCGGTAATCGTGCCGCCATTGCATTCAATGGTGGCTTGATCGCGGGTAAATTTTTGGAGCGGAGTTGGAATCAGTACCTTAACAGCCATAGTTTCGTGAATGTGAATCGTTCCTGTGAATTGCCTGGATATGAAACGTCGGACTAACCTAGTCTACGACTGGTCTAGACCAAAACCTGCTGCCACTCCAAGCGATCCAGGGTGCGCGATCGCTCTAGGGCACGCTCAAAGCTTTCTAGCTTCGGTTCGATGGTGAAGGGTTCGCCCACGCAGCCCTGGACAGCTTCCTGGGTCTTGAGACCATTGCCGGTGATGTAGACAACGGTGGTTTCTTCAGGGTCAATCTTGCCAGCTTCCACCAGCTTCTTCAACACAGCAATGGTGGTGCCGCCAGCGGTTTCCGTGAATACACCTTCGGTTTCTGCCAGCAGGCGGATACCGTCGATGATTTCTTCATCGGTGACCGACTCAATGTTGCCGTTGGTCTTCCGCGCCACTTCCAGAGCATAGACACCGTCCGCAGGATTACCAATGGCGATGGACTTAGCGATGGTGCTGGGTTTTACAGGATTAATGAAGTCCCGCCCTTCTTCAAAGGCTTGGGCAATGGGAGAGCAGCCCACGGCTTGAGCACCGCTAAACCGCACCGCTTTGTCGTCTACTAGGCCCACATTAATGAACTCTTGGAAACCCTTGTAGATCTTGGTGAACAAGGAGCCCGATGCCAGCGGCGCAACGATGTGATCCGGCAACTGCCAGCCGAGTTGTTCTGCGACTTCATAGCCCAAGGTCTTGGAACCCTCGGAATAGTAAGGACGTAGGTTGATGTTCACAAAGCCCCAACCTTGGGTGTTGGCCACTTCCGAACAGAGGCGATTCACTTGGTCGTAGTTGCCCTTCACCGCCATGACCGTGGGGTTGTAGATTAGGGTGCCCAGCACTTTGCCGGCTTCTAGATCCGAGGGAATAAACACACAGCAGTCTAAGCCTGCATGGGCAGCGATCGCCGCCGTGGAGTTGGCCAAGTTGCCGGTGCTAGCACAGGATACGGTGGAGAATCCTAGCTCCCGGGCCCGGGTCAGCGCCACGGAAACCACCCGATCCTTGAAGCTCAGGGTCGGCATGTTGACCGCATCGTTCTTAATATAGAGACGCTTGAGACCCAAGCGACGCGCCAAGCGATTAGCCTGTAGCAGCGGCGTCATCCCCGTGCCCACATCAATGGGATTGTCTGAGGTGACCGGCAAGAAGTCGCGGTAGCGCCAGATGGAGTTGGGGCCGGCTTGAATCGTCTCCCGCGTAACGGTGCGGCGGAGAAATTCGTAGTCGTAGGTGACTTCTAGAGGGCCAAAACAAACATCTTCGCAAACGTGCAGCGCCTTGAGGTCATATTCTGTGCCGCATTCTTTACAGCGAAGCGCCTTGATGGCCGTGGAGCGGGTAGAACGGGGTGGTGCCTGAGTCATGAAACGTCTCGTTGGGTACTAGGGTCTAAGCATTGGATGGTTCAGCGCTCACATCCGGGGCTCGCCGAGGTGGATTACCTCTAGGAGCGATCGCTCTACCTCAGATGAGATGGGCGATTCAGCAAGCTACTTTCACCAAACTAGACCCGATAGTATCACGGGGCAAAACCACCGTCAAACAAAGCCGACTATTTAAGTCGGGATTCAAAAACGTGAGTATTATCAGTGGTTTCAGCCATTGCAGGAGAGTTATCGCTGGTCTAAGGGCAAAAAAGAGAGCAGAGATTTTCACAACGTATCCCAAACCAACGTGCGCCGACCGACGATGGGAGGCTCTCCCAGGGCAAGATGCATCAGTCCTGATTGACGGACAAAACTCCTGCAATCTGGATCCTCTCGTAGATTGGATTAGCGTCAGCGTAAACCAACGGAACCTAAGCTGGTACTGGGTTTGACATGGCTCAACCTAATGCTCTAAGGCGTAAGTAACTCGCCTATTTGCTGAGGCGGAAAATCTCATGTGTCCTGGATTCCTTTTCGTTCTTCTGCCTTGCGGTACTAGCTGTCCCATCAACTTTTTTAAAGACATCAAAGCAACGGATCAAATTCTCATCAAGTCTTGCTTCATTAATCGTTAGCAAATCCTGAGCACCTGCCATTTTATGGCGTGACTTCTTTAAGGTATTCAGGAGTACATTATGCGATCGCCTTCATCTTTTTTTACACCCATAAACGGTAGCGAATATTTCATTTTCTAGGACTTTTATGAGCGTGTCTTTTATACATTGCTGAAAATTGATACCCGTTGTAATGCTCATAACCGATCTACTTTGTTACATATCGAAAATATGCGATCGTAAATTTTTAATTCTATAAACCTTGCCTGATCCGCTCAAATCTAGCCAGGAATAGCCTGATCCCAGTTTTCGCCTCTTCAAACTGAGGGTGTAAGTCTCTCATATTTTGTCTACACTGTAGGTAGTAGAGATCGCAAAAGATAGAGAATCATCTAGAAAAATGATAATTTCGTTTCTTCGTTTTTTTAGAGTTCTTCTACTCCCATAAAGCCTTAATCGAAAATTAATCTCACATCTTTACATACCTTGATGAAAAGAGAAGGGAGAACTACCCAGAAATTAGGTAGCTTACCGAATTGTGGAGCACCCTAAGTTCTGACAGGATTAAAGCTAGATACTTTACGAACATCAAACCCGATTTAGACCATGCCCGCCTTAAACACAAGCTTTAGTGGCTGTCACGATCATTTACACGCACTCAGAAAGGTTAAATACGTTTATGAATACTTGTCCCTGCTGCTCTGAACCGCTTCTCCGCCATGCCCGCCGAGGTGGTGTCTACTGGTTTTGCCCACACTGCCGCCAAGAAATGCCCAACCTCACCTCCGTTGTCATGGGCTATCACCACTCCGTTGAGATCATGTCTGTTTCCACCTCACTGCCACTGCCGACCGACCTCGTTGAAGCCTGCTAAAACCTTTCTAGCCTGCTATTCGACGACCGTATCATGAGTCCTGCAGTCCCTTAAGTTCATCCTGTTGAAACAACTATCCAGCCATTAACTACAGCATTTTTGATCACCATTCCTAGGTATCTGAAGCGCGCACCCTAAAGGAACGAGTCATCCCTGGCATGGCGATCGCCCCCCGAACGATTGCCCTAGCCCTACGCCTATGTGCGACACAACGCGCATGTACCCCAAATTCCATGAGAGACTTGCCCGTTCACAGGAAGCAGCCCTCTTCCCGGCTCCCTCGTCCCAGATCTGGGACGAGGGAGTTAGTCTATCTAGGGTAGATCTCCCCAATCTAAACCCTGGGGGAGTGGATCTATCTAGGGTAGATCTCCCCAAGGTACAACCCGCCACAAGGACTACGGCGATGATTGGGGGTTTGAGATAAGATGCTCGTGATATAGGTTGGGCAAGCCATGGATGGAAGCTACAGAATCTTCAACACCGTCTCTCTTGATACGATATTGTCCCGCCTGCGGACAGCCGACCTTTGCATCTAATTCGCCCAAGTCCTATCACTGCTCTAGCTGTGAATTTGTCCTCTTTTTAAATCCATCGGCAGCGGTTGCCGTAATTGTCGAGTGCGATCGCCACCTGCTGATGGCGGTGCGCGGGGCCGCACCGGGCCAAGGCATGCTGGATCTCCCCGGTGGCTTTGTCGATCCTCAGGAAACAGCGGAGCAGGCCCTAGCGCGGGAACTCCAGGAGGAACTAGGACTCACCGGCGTTCAGCCTCAATATTTTGCATCTTTTCCCAATATCTATCCCTATCGGGGGATTGTGTATCAAACCACCGATTTGATTTACACCCTGGCCTTGAGCGATCGCCCCTACCTAGAAGCCGCTGATGACGTGGCCCAGGTGGTTTGGATCCATCGTGATGAATTGGTGATGGACAAGATAGCGTTTTCCTCCATTCGCCAAGCCGTGGGGGCCTATCTCAATCAGGTTTGTCCAGTCTAAGGGCGATCGCCTGCTGGAGACGCTCGATACTGGCATTGGGTTCTAGGAAGGAAAACAAATGGCGAAAGAGCAGCCGCCCTTGGCGATCGATCAAAAACTGGGCGGGCAGGGGAGCGCCTAGCGCTTGCCCCACATGGTAGGCCCGAAAAACACGGCAGGCTGGATCACTCAACAAGGGTATGGTTAGCCCCAAGTCTTGCTGTACCTGTTGGCTTTGCTGTGGATCGGTGCTGGTGATCATCAACAGGGCCACCCCTTGGCGGGCCCAGGCTTCGGCCATCTGGTTCACCGCCACGATATGGGGAAAGCAGAGAGGACAGTATTGCTTTTCGGTAAAAATGCGCGTGAAGTAGAGCAGCGTCAGGCGGTGGGCAGCATCGGCAGGGGCCTGGTGGGTATAGTCGGACAAACGCAGGGTGCGATCGCTGCCCGCTTCAGGCAATTCAAACGGCGGCACCAAACTGCCAACCTGGATGCGGTTGGATGCGGGAAACGGCAGCAGGTTGTTGAAAAATCGACGGTTGACTAACCCACGAAAGTCTGTAGACGTCAGCAGCGCCATAGGGATGCCTACCCAAAAAATATCCTCTCCCTCACCCTAGCGCACCTTGCATACCCTAGGGCAGAAGCAGCAACTGGGAAAGGCAGAGGAAGAAGGCATGTCTACACTGTCAAACAGCGTCCAACCCTGAGGACTAGACTAAACAGCGGCGAAGAATTCCTTCGATTTCACCGGATCCGGCGTCATGGTTTTTTCGCCCGGCTGCCAGCCTGCAGGGCAGACTTCATCGGGATGGCTTTGCACATATTGAATGGCTTGCAGCGTCCGTAGGGTTTCGTCTACGCTGCGACCAAAGGACAGGTTGTTGATGGTGGAATGCTGAATCACACCGTCTTTATCGATGAGGAACAGACCTCGCAGGGCCACACCAGCATCCGGTTCGAGGACGTTGTAGGCTAGGCTAATTTCCTTTTTGATATCAGAAACCAGCGGATAGTTGAGGTCGCCTACGCCCCCGGCTTTGCGATCGCTCTGAATCCAGGCGAGGTGAGCAAATTCGCTATCCACCGAGACGCCAAGAATTTCCGTGTTGAGTGTCTTGAACTCATCGTAGCGATCGCTGAATGCAGTGATTTCAGTCGGACAGACAAAGGTAAAGTCTAGGGGATAGAAAAACAAAACAACGTATTTCCCCTTGTAATCAGAAAGCTTAATGGTCTTAAACTCTTGATCGATTACGGCTGTTGCGGTGAAGTCCGGTGCCGGCTGACCAACTCGAAGGCATCCTTCCGTCATATCGTTAATCTCCTTGAATCTGAACGTGCATCATCGCTTGCTAAACAGGACTGCCAGTGCTTTCATCCTAGCAATCCCAACACTGAGACGGCTCCCCAGAACCTTGGCGATCGCCCCGGTAGACCACGACGCAAACGTTACGAACCGTTACAAATATATCATAGTCATAACGATTTTGAGTAAAGTCTGGACGCGCTCGATCCAAGGGATCCTTCAGCTATAGCTTCAGGGATGTCATAGCAGGAAACCCTGACGTGAAACGGATTAGGCCAAAGACTCAAGCGTTTGCTAGCGTTGTATCTTGTATCCATATACCCGCATCTAGAAGCCTGTGAACTTTACGATTCAGAATGTTCTCATCCTTGATGGCCCAGGTTATCAAACGGTTGATGTTCAGATCGCCGTATCTGACGAGGGCGCATCTTCTATCGTGGCGATCGCTCCCAACCTTGCGCCCATGGGCACGCTTATTGATGGCCGACACAAGCTGTTGTTGCCTGGCTTCGTCAACGCCCACACCCATTCCTCGGAAATGTGGCAGCGGGGTATTATCCCGCCCTACCCCCTAGAACTGTGGATCGCGGAACTCTATGAATTTACGCCCCTCAAGCCACACCAAATCTACCTGAGCGCCCTCGGCACCGCCGTCGAAACCCTGCTCTCCGGCGGCACCACCGTGGTCGATCACTTGGTGATTATTCCAGGGCTGGAGAAAGAATCCGTTAAGGCTGCCATTCAAGGCTATCGAGAGGCCGGCATTCGCGCCTTCGTCGGCCCTCTGATCCAAGATGAGGCCCTAGGAGCGAGCTTGCCCACAGGCGGCACGTCGGTAGACCTTGCACCGCACTACCACGGCACACCTGAGCTGCTGCAATTGATGGAAGAACTGGTGCGAGACTACCATCGCCCCGAGGAAGGGATCCACATCATGACTGCCCCCACCGGGCCACAGCTATGCTCCGATACGCTGTTTGAAGGATGCGTAGACCTCAGCGATCGCTACCAGCTTTGTCGCCACACCCACCTGCTAGAAACCCGCGCCCAAAACATGCTGGCCCATGAAAAATATGGCTGCAGCGCCGTCAAGCATCTGCACGATCTGGGTTTCTTGGGCGATCGCACCTCCCTGGCCCACTGTGTATGGCTTGAGGATGAGGACATTCCGTATCTTGCCACCACTCGATCCACCGTCGTTCATAACCCTCTCAGCAACCTACGTTTGGGCAGTGGTATTGCCCCAGTGTTGAAGTATCGCCAAGCCGGCATCAATGTCACCTTCGGCTGCGATGGCTCTGCCAGCAATGACTCTCAAGATCTCCTCGAAGCCATCAAAATCGGCACCATCCTGCACAACCCTACCGATTTAGACTATCGACATTGGATCACCCCCAGGGAAGCGATCGCCATGGCCTCCCTCGGCGGCGCAACCGGTCTAGCCCTGCAGAACCAGATCGGCTCCCTAGAGGTGGGCAAGCAAGCCGACTTCGTGCTCTATGACCTCACCAGCCTGTCCCTACTGCCCCGCACCGACCCGGCAGGGCTATTGATTTTAGGGCGACCCACCCAAGCCGTGGATAGCGTCTGGGTAAATGGACGGCAGGTGGTGGCGGATGGGCAACCCACCCAGGTCAACGTCAAAACTCTACGGCAAGACCTGTTCGACCACAGTGAATGGACGACGAACCGTACCTCAAGCCTGGCCAGCGAGTTTGAAATTCGCTACCGAGCTGTGATGGATCTGTAAACGACCGACACGGACTGCTCAGCAGTCGCAGGGTGGGCATGGAACACCCTGCGACAACTCACGTTGAGACATATTCCATGGCATATTTCATGCCTAAGCGATCGCTGAGCACGACTGAGGCCGATCAGGGCACCACCATCACCGGCATTCCTGGATATACGCTGGCATAAAGAGCTTCCACGTCCTCATTGTGCATCCGCAAGCAACCGTGGGAGACGGCTTCACCAATCAAGTCAGCTTCATTGGTGCCATGGAATCCAAAGGCATTTTTGTCCTCGCGCCAAAATTCGATCCAGCGGGTGCCAATGGGGCTGTCTGGGCCTGGATCAATCAACTCTCTGGTAACCGGATGCCGCCATGCAGGATTTTCCATCATGTGGGTCACGTAAAACTCACCGGAGGGCGTCTCCCAGCCATCTTTGCCAATGGCCACCGGGTAGGTGGCTAGCACCTCATCCCCCATTTGCAAGCGCACCTGGCGATCGCTGAGGCTCACCACCAAAAACTTCGGCAGGTGACGAGCCGCCATAGCGACCATTTCGTCTGATGGACTCACCTGAGCTGGAGCAGCGAGGGGAGGCTGCACCATGGAGCGCCAAGCGTCTTGACCGGCCTCAATCAGAGAAGGGGAGGCGGCGACCGTGGCGTCATCAGTCACAACCGGGCTAGATCGAGCTTCATTTTGCCCCTGGGATGCCATCAAAAATCCGGCTCCAGCAAAGCACAGCAGCATCACGATGGTTCGGTTACTGATCATGACTCAGATCTCATGCAGCACATGGTCATCTATTCAAGACAATTATCCTGTCCTAGTATCTCAATCCTACTGGCTGACAGGAAATAGTAGGAATAATTCATAAGGAACTTCAGGGGCGATCGCTACGTCCTTCAAGCCACAGTGCCGGCTGAAACCTTTGGTAATCCGTACAGACGCCCAAAACATCCCCAAATAAAAACCCCCGAGCCTACTGGACCGGGAGCTGGAGTTCCTGAAAATCGTCACTGCATTCAATGATAGCGATCGCTGCAAATGTTACAAGAGGGGTCTCACCCATCATTTGCAAAAATTACGCCTGCACTTACTCAGTGATCAACCCTGTTAACTGGTCTTGATCGTCGGCATTTTGCCGTTCACCTATGGGAATATACGGTTCACCATGGGTGCCGGTATAGATCTGAGTGGGGCGGAAGATGCGGTTTTCACTGAGTTGCTCTTTCCAGTGCGCTAACCAGCCAGCCACACGGGCGATCGCAAAAATAGGCGTGAAAAGATCCGTAGGAATGCCTAGCTTTCGGTAGACCAGCCCAGAGTAGAAGTCTACATTTGGGTAAATTCCCTTATGCCCGAGGCGATCGGATACCACCCGCTCCAGTTCAAGCGCTACATCGTAGTATTCATCGGCTCCAAACTTTTCAAACAACTGCTCCGCCAAGCTCTGCAAAATGGTGGCCCTTGGATCCTTCACCTTATACACCCGGTGACCAAAGCCCATGATCTTCGTTTTCTGGGCAATGCAGCCATCGAGATAGGGCACCACATTATCCACCGAGCCAATTTCCTCCAGCATGGTGATCACCTCCTCATTAGCTCCACCATGGAGAGGGCCAGCCAGGGTGCCCACTGCCGATGCCACCACCGCATAGGGGTCGGTGAGGGTAGAAGCCGTCACCATGGCAGAGAAGGTGGATGCATTGATCGTGTGCTCCGCATGGAGCGTTAGACAAACATCAAACACACGGGCTGCTAGAGGATCCGGCTCTCGTTCATTGAGCATGTAGAGAAAGTTGGCAGCATAGTCCAGATCATCCCGAGGCTGCACCGGGTCATTTCCCTTACGCATGAGCTGGAACGCTGCCACCATGGTGGGCAATTTCGCCAGCAGGCGCACCACTGCCGCGCGGATATAGGCAGGGTCGTCAAGGGCGCGGCGGGAATAGAACAGTCCTAAAGCCGCCGCACAGGCCTGCAGCGCATCCATGGGATGGCCGCTTTCGGGAAAGCACTTCATCATGTCGCGGATACGGTACTTGAGGCGACGATGGTAGCGAATTTCCCGTTCAAAATCCGTCAGTTCTTCTTGGCTGGGTAGGGTTCCCCAGATGAGCAGGTAGGCCGTTTCCAAAAAACTACCATGCTTGGCCAACTCTTCAATCTGAATGCCACGGTACTCTAAGATGCCCTGGTGCCCATCCACAAAGCTAATGCTGGACTGCTTCGCAGGAATTCCTTCTAAACCTGGCTTGTATTCGCAAACCGTCATGACTTTATTACTCGCCAAAGTAAACAATGTGACATCGTCCAGACAGCGCCCCTCAGGGGTACGGTGCTGGATTCTCAAGATCGCTCCTGAGAGTTTCCTGCTTCATCCGTCCTCCTGGAATGTTGCCATTCCCAGAAAGGGTACGTCCACAGGCATCTTGACCGTTTGTCCTACGGCTGACTTGCGCAGTTGATCGCGTCCCCGAACGCAAGGGGCGGGGATTCTCAACAGCCGGTCTGTTCTTGCTAGGTCATCCACACCGCTTAGGTCAACAGGTTACCCCATGCCGCCAGCGGTGTTCATGTCCCTAGACCTGTACCTCGGTGATCTGGATGCAACGGGTTACGCAACTGTTTCCATGGTTTAGCTTCTATGGTTCAGCCGTTTCCCATACCTAGCAGCCCCCATATCAGACGCAAACTCCTTTGCCCAGACATCTGGCGATCGCGGAAAAACTTCCACCTACACTGACATAAGTCTACGGTGTGATTCTGTCAGCAGTGACTCAATCTTGATTATTATCGCACTTCCCTCGATCGGGTTGAATCCACCCTTGCTCTGGATTGGATCACTCCCTAAACGATCAAGAACAGCTAGGGCAATCGTCACGCCCCGGAGCCGTTTCTAACCAATTAAAAATGCGGTCGAGCTGCTCCAAGGTCACCAACCCATATTGCCAAAGCACCATGGGCAGCAAATGCGGCGTTTGCCCTTCCGGATGGCGGAGAGCGGTGGCGATGGAGTTGTGAGGAATGCGGAGCTCTTGCTGTAGGAACTCAATTAGGCGCATTTGGAGACTTGACATGGGCCTTGTAGACGCGGTATGCGTGCCAGTATACGCGCCAGTTTCCCAAAGATCATCCGAAACACATTTTTTAAAAAGAGTTAGACGCCCCTTGCCGAGCCACTTTGAGGGCTTTAGCAGCTCTCATACCTGTCATAAATCCCTATAATTTGTCACCCTTCAGAACATTACTGCAGGCATGGGCAGGCCAAGCATCAAGACGTTGTTACAGAGAGGGAGCGATCGCCCCTTTCTGGTTCATCCAATCCTGCAGCAAGGGAGCAATCACCTCCGGCACTTCATCCTGGGGGCAGTGCCCTGCCCGCTCTAGGGGAATGAAGGCATCCACACAGTCAAACTCAGCCAGCCGCCGTCCTAGATCAATCGGCTCCCAGGGATCTTCAACGCCCCAGAGGATCAGGGCTGGACAGGGCAAGATCGCTAAGAGATCCTCCGGCAACGGCCCCTGGGAATAGCGGGTGAACGCCAGAAACACATCCGCAGCTCCCACATCGGCCGCTGGGGTCATCAGCATGGTCACCAGGTCATCGGTGACGGCTGCCGGTTGGGCATAGGCCTGCAGCAAAATCCGGCGAACCGTCTTGGGCTTGGCGATCGCTTGGAAAAACTGCCGTCCTAGCCATTGGACACCCAACATGCTCTGCATCATGCCCGCCCCCGTGCGCCGGAACCAAGGCAGCGTGCTGCGATAGCGATCGTGCAAGAGCCGCAGAGAACAGTTGATCAACGCCACGCCCTGCACCCAGTCGGGATAATCGACCGCCGTTTGCATAGCCACCACACAGCCAATGGAATTGCCTACCACCGTCACCGGAGCCTGCACCACCTCCCGGCAAAAGTCGCCCACTAGGGCTCCCCAGGTCTCAAAGGTGTAGGCGATCGCTGCCCCAGGCGTAGGCTTAGCAGAGGCTCCAAATCCTAGGAGATCCAAGGCATAGACCTGGTAGTGCTCTGCCAACAGGGGCATGAGTTTGCGCCAGTGCCCCCAGGATGCTCCAAAGCCGTGAACCAGAACAATGGCAGGCCCCTGGCTCCCTTCTTGAGCATAGGTAATGGGATAGGTGCGCCATGTCCAAGTTTGAATCGTGGGTGGAGCAGAGGCGGGAGGAAAAGTAGTCATGGGTGCGGCAAAAGGCGATGGATCTAGTTCTAGTATTACAAATTATGAAGCAAGCATCTTGCCTCAAGGAGAGGCGATCGCTGCGGGAGACTTGGAGAACTCAACCAAGACATGCAGATCTCGTCGTCGCCCATGACCGAACGATTAGACCCCGATCACCTCGGTGATTGGGTGCCGTCGATGGTGCGGCAGGGTGTCATTGCACTTCCGCCCACCCCCAGCAGAATCCGAAGCAGGAATGGTATAAATGATGTTAGAAATATTAAGCAATGCAACTACAACCCGTGGCGCGATCGCAGACCAATCCTCACGCACTGGATCGATGCTCGGGCCCTTGCATTGACATCCATTCTGATGCCAGGTCGAATCATCCTGCTCATTTGCCAAACGGTAGAAGGATGATCAACGGCGTCCGATTGTCCCACTTGGAAGTAGAACGAGAGGTTTAGCTCTGTGTCAGTCGAAACCCTTGAACGGAGTTCAACGGTACGGAAGCCTGCGCCCCGCTACCGGGTTCTTCTCCACAATGATGATTACAACTCCATGGAGTATGTCGTGCAGACCCTCATGCAGACCGTGGCCAGTTTAACCCAGCCGCAAGCGGTCGATATCATGATGGAGGCCCATACCAACGGCTTGGCCTTGGTGATTACCTGTGCCCAAGAACATGCAGAGTTTTATTGTGAAACGCTGAAAAATCATGGATTGATCAGCACCATGGAACCCGACGAATAGCTTGAATACCTGCTGTTTTTTGAGGATAGGGTTCTGTTGAAGGGTACCCCTACGCTCACGCGCCATCAGTCTGCCCCCCGTCGCCTGATCACATTTTTGATCTGGCTGGCGATCGCTTGGCTGCCCTTTGCCGCCTTAGGGTATTGGGTGATTCCCGATGCCAACACCCGCACCATTGTGGTGATGGTGATTTTAGGCGTTGAGTTTGTGACCCTGGTACGTCTCTGGGGTTGGTCGGTGCATGGCTATCCACGCCCCTTGCAGCACTATGGTTTGAGTGGTTCGGTCAGCAATCGCCTGCAGTTGCTGGCGGGCTTGCTGGTGGGTCTGCTAAGTCTGATGGCACTCTATGGTCTAGCAAGCCTGCTGGGCTGGGTGACGTGGCGATCGCCCTCTTGGTCGTTGCTGCCCATCGCCCTAGAGGGGTTGCTGGTCGGTGTGGGGGTCGGCGTGGGGGAAGAACTGGTGTTTCGAGGCTGGCTATTGGATGAGCTAGAGCGAGACTATCGCCCCGCCGTCGCCCTGTGGAGCAGTAGCCTGATCTTCGCCATATTGCATTACCTGAAGCCGCCTACCGAGATCCTGCGCACCCTCCCCGGCTTCCCCGGCTTGGTGCTGCTGGGGTTGACGCTCGTGTGGGCCAAGCGATCCACCGCTACTTGGCGAGGGCTCACCCGACGCGGCCAGTTGGGGCTGCCCATTGGTCTCCATGCGGGATTGGTGTGGGGATCCTATGTGCTGCATGTGGGCGAATGGATTGACTATGGCGATCGCGTTCCCGAGTGGGTCACGGGTATTGATCAAAACCCCTTGGCGGGGCTGATGGGGATTGGCTGTTTGGGTCTGATCGCCGCTGTCATGGGATGGCGATCGCGTCATTGATGGGAGTGCTAGAATCTGGGGGCAGATGAGCCAGGCAGCAGCTTGGTCTGGTCATCGAGATATTGATGTATTGCTCAGCGACCTATATAACGTCAATTCATGGTGAAGCCACTCCAAGAAACACCAGGTAAAATCGCCCTAGCCCTTGGAGCAGGAGCGATCATCCTAGCGTTGGGCGGCGCAATTACCGCATTTCGCTATCCAGGGCTGCTCAACCGGCTGCCCATCGTCGGCCAATCTAACGAGATCTCAGACGATCTGTTTGCCGACCAAAACCTTGATGCCAACCGCGAGTCGGCGGTGCTGGCTCTGGTATCCCTACCCACCGAGGCCCGCCAGGCTGATCTAGAAGCGATCGCCAACCAACCCGAAGCTTCCCTAGAACGAAGCCGAGCCCGCTATCTCCTGGCCACCGACCTGCTCAACCAACGGCAACCCCAAGAGGCCCTCCGGTGGCTCCAAGGCCTGGAGGCAGAGTATACGCCCTTTGCGCCCTATGTGCTGTACCAAAGGGCCCTAGCCCACGAAGCGTTAGATCAGCGAGCCGAAGCGTTGGAAACCTGGCAGCAGTTGGCCAATGATTATCCCGACGATCCGGTCTCCGTAGAAGCGCTCTATGCCATCGGCACCACCAGCAGCGATACCCAATATTGGGATCGGGCGATCGCCGACTTTCCCTCCCATCCCCGCACCCTCGATATTGCCCAAGCTCGGCTCACCAGCAATCCTGGTCAGGTGGATCTGCTGATGATTTTGGCCCGCTACGGCCTGCACCTGCTCAACAGCGGCGCGGTGCTCAATGAGTTAGTTGAAGACCATGGTACAGCGTTGACGCCAGAAGACTGGGAAGCCATCGGCTTTGGCTATTGGGAAAAACAAATTTATGGTCAGGCTGGCCTTGCCTATGCCCGCGCCACCGCCACCCCTCGCAACCTTTATCGAGCGGGACGGGGCGCGCAGTTGGGCGATCGCACCCAGGATGCCATTCAGGCCTATCAGCGACTGTATGACACCTTCCCCGATGAACCCGATACAGCCCAAGGCTTGATTCACCTAGCATCGCTGACATCATCACCCCGACAAGCGATCGCCTATCTGGATATCGTGCGGGAAACCTTCCCTGATCGCGCCGCTGATGCCCTTGTAGAGCGCGCCAATCGCCTCGACGAGCTGCAAAGCGCCGAGTCTGCCCAGCAGGCCCGCCAATCGGTGCTCACCCAGCACAGCTCATCAGAAGCAGCGGCCACCCTGCGTTGGCAACAGGTGCAGCGAACCCTCCAGGCAAATGATCGCGAGACAGCCCAGGCCTGGGCTAAACAACTGCTGGAGGAAAACCCCAACAGTGAGTATGCCGCCGAATCAGCCTTCTGGATCGGCCGCCTCAGTCAAGAATCTGGCAATAGCCAAGCGGCCCAAGCCGCCTACGAGACCATTCTCAGAAACTATCCCGACTCCTACTATGCCTGGCGGGCCGCGATCGCCCTCGGGTGGGATGTGGGCGACTTCACCAGCACCCGGCAGAAAATGGTGCCCATTCAAATTCCGCCCCGCCACCAAACGCCCCTGGATGGCTCCGAGGTCTTGCAGGAACTCTACTGGCTGGGGCAGGATGAGGACGCCTGGGCTCGCTGGCAAGTGGAATATCGCGATCGCATGGAGCCGACGGTGGCCCAACAGTTTACCGATGGCGTCATGCGCTTGGGGGTGGGCGACAACCTAGAAGGCATCTTCATGGTGGAAAGCTTGGCCTGGCGCGAGGATCCAGAAGAGCAGCAGCAATACCGAGCCCTGCGCCAACAGTCTGCCTATTGGCAAGCCCGCTATCCGTTTCTATACGATGATCTGATTCAGGAATGGTCGAGCGATCGCCAGTTGAATCCTCTCCTTGTAGTCTCGCTGATTCGCCAAGAATCCCGCTTTGAATCCAAGATTGAATCAGTCGCTGGGGCCCTGGGTCTGATGCAGGTGCTGCCGGAAACAGCCGATTGGATCGCCACCCAGTCCGACGACATCGGCGAGTTCACCATGACCGACCCCAATGACAATATCAAATTGGGCACCTGGTATTTGGACTATACCCATCGAGAATATGGCAACAATTCTCTATTAGCGATCGCCAGCTACAACGCCGGGCCGGGCAGCGTGGCCGACTGGCTCGATCGCTTTGGCTTCAGTGACCCCGATCTGTTTGTGGAGCAAATTCCCTTCCCAGAAACCAAGGGCTATGTCGAATCTGTTTTTGGCAACTATTGGAACTACCTGCGGGTTTATAATCCTGACTTGGCGCGTCGCTTAGCGAGCTATTCCGACGAACAAGCCGCCATGCTCGATCCTTAGTCCACAGCCCCAACCAACCTAACGTGCAGCCCAAAGGTGCGTAGGAGAACGTCATGAATGGTGCAAGATGTCGTTCGATCTCGCTCAATGCTCAACCCTGATGAGACGAGGGTTGAGCGTCGTCGAAATCCGGTCAGCTCCATTCATAGAGTCCGCCTCCTAAAGCCATAGGTCACGATCTAGATTACAGATGCATACCGTTGAATGGTAAATCCTTGCCGATCGCTTCATCTTTTATTGGTCTCCACGCCGGTTGGGCCACTGGGCTCCGGGCTGGGCGGTGGCGTCGAACTCACCCTACAGAATATCGCCCAGGCCCTCACCCAGCGCGGCCATCAGATCACCATCCTGGCTCCCACGGGCTCTAGCCTGGGAGACTTCGAGGTCATACCGGTTGCGGGCAAGCTGCAGCCCCTGGCCCAAAACCAGGAACGGGATGCAGCCATTACCCTACCCGCCAAGTCCGTGCTCGGTGCCATGTGGCAGCAAGCCAAGCTCTTGGCACCTCAGTATGATGTGCTGGTGAATTTTGCCTACGATTGGCTGCCCTTTTACCTCACCCCCTGGTTTGATCGCCCCATTGCCCACTTGGTGAGCATGGCCTCCCTCACCGACGCCATGGATGACGCGATCGCCCAGGTCGTGGCCCACTATCCCCACACCGTTGCCGTCCATAGCTTGGCCCAGGCAGAAACCTTTAGCTTTGGCGATCGCTGCCGCTGTTTGGGCAATGGCCTCGATTTATCCCACTATCGCTTTGTGGCAGAACCGGACACTTACCTAGGCTGGGTCGGACGCATTGCTCCCGAGAAGGGTATTGAAGATGCGATCGCTGCTGCGGATCAGAGCCATCTCTCCCTGAAGGTCTGGGGAGCCATGCCCGATCCTGACTATTGGCAGCAGGTCTGTCGCACCTATCCCAATGCTGATGTTAGTTACCAGGGATTTTTATCTACAGCCGAGTTACAGGCCCAACTGGGGCAATGTCGAGGTCTATTGGTGACGCCGCGCTGGGTGGAAGCCTTTGGCAATGTGGTGATCGAAGCGCTGGCCTGTGGCGTGCCGGTGATTGCCTATCGGCGGGGTGGCCCAGCAGAAATTGTTAGCCATGGGCAAACGGGATGGGTAGTGGAACCAGATTCCGTAGAGGCTTTAGTGGAAGCGATCGCCCGTCTGCCGGAGTTGGATCGCCACCGCTGCCGTCAGGCTGCTGAAGAGCATTATTCCCTCGCGGCCCTAGGCGCACGGGTGGAAGACTGGCTGCAAACTATTCTTGAAGGATAACGACGGCGGATCGTCACCATCCTCTGCCAGCGCCACTATCATCCACCGTTACCATCATCCAGCGTTAAAGCATCGAGTCGAATCCAGATGAAACCCTGCACCCCGCCACCGCCGCTGCAACCAGGCGATAAGCTCTGTGTCGTATCTCCCAGCGGAGCCCTACGAGAAACCGCTGCCTTCCATGCCGGACTTGACCTCTGGCGATCCCAAGGCTATCGCGTGGAGCCGGTACCAGGCTACGATGCTCGCTGGGGCTACCTGGCCGGCACCGATGCCCAACGGCGACAACAGCTATGGCAGGCCCTCGATGATCCAGACTGCCGAGGGATTCTCTGTGCGCGGGGTGGCTATGGGGGAGCGCGGCTGTTGGAGGCCTGGCAATGGCCCAGCCAGCTAACGCCCAAATGGTTGATTGGCTTTTCCGACATCACCGCCCTGCTCTGGAGCCTGGCCCAGCAGCAGATTTCTGGCGTCCATGGGCCATTGTTGACCACCCTAGGATCGGAGCCGGCTTGGTCAGTCGATCGCCTCTTCGACTGGGTACGGGGAGGTAGCCTACGGCCTATTCACGGACAAGGCTGGGGCGGTGGAACGGCTCAGGGATTATTGCTGCCCGCCAACCTCACCGTGGCCACCCACCTGCTGGGAACCGCCGTGCAACTCGATCTATCCGGCGTCATCCTAGCGCTGGAGGACGTATCAGAAGCGCCCTACCGCATCGATCGCATGTTGACCCAGTGGCGGATGATGGGTTTGCTATCCCAGGTCAAGGGCATTGCCCTAGGTCGCTTCAGCCAATGTGATCCCCCGCCAGCCATCCCTAGCTTCACCGTTGCTGAAGTGCTACGCGATCGCCTCGGTGACCTAGGCATTCCCATCGTTTCCGACCTGCCCTTTGGCCACGATGGCGAGAATGCGGCCCTGCCCGTGGGGCTCCCCTGTCATCTGGATGGCGATCGCGGCCGGTTAGACATGCTTAGCGACCGAAGCTAATCGTCGGCAGATGTCGTGATCAGTTGATCCAATTCACCACTGTCTCGCCAGCGCCGCAGGGCAATCATGGCCGCCGTGGCCACATTGGTATGGGTATCTCGCTCCAGATATTGCAACGCCGAGACACTCTTGGGCGTCGGCAGATTCCCCAGCGCTTCCGCCAACCGTTGACGCACCAGCCAGTCTTCCGACTGCACAAAGTCCAGCAGCCGATCCACCGCGCTCAGATCGCGAATCTCACCCAGGGCAGCGATCGCCGCCTGTTGTAAGACAATTTCGTGGCTCGACAGCGCCTGCATCAAAACGTCATGGGCCCGAGGATCCTTGAGATTCCCTAAGGACACCGCCGTACTAAACCGCACTAGCCAATCAGTGTCTTCATAAAAGGTGCGCATCAGCGGTTCAAACGCTCGGGGATCTTCCAGATAGCCCAGGGCCCCCGCCGCCGCTGCCCGAATGCTGTAGTCGGGATCAGTTTCCAACATTCGCACCAAAATGGGGAAACATTCATCGGTTTGCTTAATGCCCAAAGCAAACACGGCCATGGAACGAATTTGTAAATTTTGATCGGCTAATACTTTTTTGATCAAAGGTACCGCCAACTCCGCATCCACCGTCCGCAAGTTGGCCAAGGCCACCATGCGATCGCGGGCATTATCACTATCTAAATGCTCAGAAATTTGCTCTAGGCTAAGCTGACTCATAAATATCCACCAATTGTTACAAATCTACACATAGTTATGGTGATCATTGTAACCATTTTTTCTTGTCCTCGCCGAG
This sequence comes from Leptolyngbya sp. CCY15150, assembly GCF_016888135.1. Lineage (NCBI taxonomy): Bacteria > Bacillati > Cyanobacteriota > Cyanophyceae > Leptolyngbyales > Leptolyngbyaceae > Leptolyngbya > Leptolyngbya sp. CCY15150. Next base: position 10,097 of record NZ_JACSWB010000146.1, on the reverse strand, counting down.
AGCGATCGCCCTTGGGTATCAGGGCATTCCCTTTAACGTGCGTTCGATAACGGTAGGACTCCAGAAACTCCTGCCATCTGACCAAATACCGTTCGATCTGGGCCTGGCTGAGCCCATCTCCCATCCTTCGACCAGCTCAGGATGAACGCAGAGGTTGATGATCGCCGTTGAACTCCCATCTTCCCTAGGGTGAGTAGGGCTCTAAGATGTAGATATATGAAGCAAGGAGCATCATGCAGACCCTAACACTTGGTTCCACCCCGATCACCGTGCCGGCTCTAGGCATTGGTACCTGGGCCTGGGGCGATCGCTTTTTTTGGTCCTACGGCAACGACTACGACGACGGTCAGCTACGAGACGCCTTCAAGGCGGCCGTGCAGGCGGGCATCAATTTTTTTGACACCGCTGAAATCTATGGCTTTGGTGAATCGGAACGGCTACTGGGGCAATTTCTCCAAGAGATCGACCAGCCAGTTTATATTGCCACCAAATACTTTCCCCTGCCCTGGCGCTTCAATGCAGGCTTTGTCGCCGATGCCCTCACCGCCAGCCTCAAGCGTTTGCAGTTGCCCACGGTGGATCTCTATCAAGTTCACTGGCCCTTCGACTTTTTCATGGGACAACCCACGCTCATGGATGCCCTAGCGGATGAGGTGCAGCAGGGACGCGTTAAGGCCGTAGGCGTGAGCAACTATTCTGCCGAGCAACTGAAGCAGGCCCAGGAACTATTGGCCAAACGGGACGTGCCCCTAGCTGTGAACCAGGTGCAGTATTCCCTCCTGGCTCGACAAATTGAGCAGAATGGCGTCATGTCCACAGCTCGGGATCTCGGGATCACTATCCTGGCCTACAGTCCCCTAGCCCAGGGGCTGCTCACCGGCAAGTACGCCACGGATACCGACACCAAACCCCTAGGCGCACGTCGCATCGATCCGCGCTTTAGCCCCAAGGGTTTAGCCAAACTCGATCCGGTCGTGGCTGCGTTGAGAGACATTGCCCAAAGCAACGATCGCACCCCGGCCCAAGTCGCCCTCAATTGGCTCGTCGCCCAGGGGAATGTGGTGCCGATTCCCGGAGCCAAAAATGCTCAGCAGGCCCAGCAAAATGCCGGAGCCCTGGGTTGGCAGCTCAACGAAAGCGATCGCCAACGTCTAGCCGAAGTGACTCAGGATTGGGCATGATCCCCAGGATCTACAGCTCTCTCACCCTGTTTCCAACGATCGATCGATCTCACTTGATTCACAGAGGGGCGATCGCCCCAGGAGGCCATTCATGAAATTCTTCACAGACTGGGGCTTCACAGCAGAGAGCTGGCGAGGAAGGCGGGGTGAATATTGGGTGCTGATGCAGGGGCTGCTGATGGTGGGCTTTGTTCTCGTGCCTGTCTATGGGCCAACCCTTCCCCCCGCCCTAAGTGTTGGCCTCAAAGCGATCGCCCTCGGGCTTGCTCTGTTCGCCTTGGTACTCTTGGGAAAAGGGCTCGTGGACTTGGGGCAAAGCCTCACCCCCCTGCCCTATCCCCGCGAGGATGGTCAACTGATTCAAACCGGCATGTATGGCATCGTGCGCCATTGCTTGTATAGCGGCATTGTGCTGCTGGCGATCGCCTTTACCCTGTGGCAGGGTAGCTTGTCCCATCTAGCGGCCACCCTCGTGCTCTTCTTCTTTTTTGACCTCAAGGCTCGCAAGGAAGAAGCCTGGTTGACTGACAAATATCCTGACTACCCGGCCTATCAACAGCGGGTTAAAAAACTGCTGCCTTGGATCTACTAACCTCAACTCGTCTTTTGGTACTAGTCTTTTAGGCAGATCTAGATTCAGGCTGAATCACAGATGATAGAAGGAACGTCACCTTATCCCCACGGTCAAACCACCCTGCATCTCAAACTCAGAAATCCAAACTAGGATGACGATAAGATGACGCCTCATTTCATACTCATGCTTCAGGTATAACCCTATGGGACAGTCTGTAATTCAGGTTGATGCATTTACCGATACCCCTTTTCAAGGCAATCCAGCGGCAGTCTGCATTTTGTCTGCACCTCAAGACGATCAGTGGATGCAGGGGATTGCCAAGGAAATGAACCTCTCAGAAACAGCGTTTCTGATCCCCCAAGACAGCGGCTTCCATTTGCGCTGGTTCACGCCCACCATGGAAGTACCGCTCTGTGGTCATGCCACCCTAGCCAGTGCCCATGTCCTTTGGTCGGAGGGATATCTCGATCCATCCTTATCGGCGGAGTTTTACACCCAAAGCGGCACCTTGACCGCCCGTAAGCTAGACAACTGGATTGAACTCAACTTTCCAGCCAATCCATTAAAACCCCTGATCCGTATTCCAGCCGGTTTAGAAGACGCTCTGGGGGCCGCCGTCCATACGGTCATGAAAAATACCTCGGGAGGCTATCTCGTGGAGGTTGCCTCAGAGGCGGCGGTGCGTCAGCTCCACCCAAGCGCCAGCCATCTGCTGCAGGCCAGCATTTCCGACGTGATTGTCACCAGCCAAGCCGATCCCGACTCCGGCTTTGATATTGTCTCTCGCTACTTTGCGCCAGGGTTGGGCATTGATGAAGATCCGGTCACCGGTTCGGCCCACTGCTGCCTAGCCCCCTACTGGCGCGATCGCCTCCAAAAAGACACCCTCTTGGCCTATCAAGCTTCAGCGCGCGGGGGCATCGTCAAAGTTCACTACGACGGCGGTGATCGCGTGCAGTTGCTAGGTCAGGCCGTCACCGTCCTGCGCGGCGAGTGGTCTATTTAGAGCACCTAAAGTTACGTGAGCTGTTTAGAGCGACTGAAGCTGGACAGGCGAGAGCATCGACTCAGCCGGCTCTAGAGCCTGGATCGTCAGGTCATAGCTCATGTCTACCTGAGCCTGAAAACCAGGTTGGAGAGCGCCTGCCACGGGTGCAGCTTCCTGGGGAAAAGGGGCGGCTGCTAAGGCAATGTAGCGATCGCCCACGGCCAGCCCATAGGTTGGATCATAGCCCCGCCAGCCCGCTCCCGGTAAATACACCTCCGCCCAAGCGTGCAGATGGGCATCGGGATTCTCGGGATCGCCTTCGTGATAGCCACTGACAAACCGCGCCGCCAACCCCACCGACCGACAAACCGCCATAAATAGCACCGTCAGATCTCGGCAAGAGCCCAGCTTTTTCTGCCAGGTGACGCTAGGAGGATAGGGATCCCCCGTTTCCCGCAGAATATAGCTGCTGTGGTGATAGATACGCTGATTCAGCTCGGTCAAAAAGTTGATGGTATTGCCTTGGGTCATCTCCCACATGGACTGGCCTAGCTCCGTTGCCATGGGATCGAGGATGCCGGGTGTGGGAATGAAATGCCCGACCCAGTAGGGCTGAAGCTGGCTAGACAAGCGGCTGGGATAGTTAATGGGCAAGGATGCTGCCCAGGGTTCGAGAATGAAGTTGAAGGGATTATCGCGATAGGTTTCCACCACCGATAGGGTCTGTAGCTCTAAGCGATGGATAGGCTGATCTGAAAACCAAGCCTTGAGGCTGGAATGTCCATCGAGGTCACTATTGTCAGAAAGACCGATGGGGCGAGGCGTGATTTCCAGGGAAAACTGGGTGAGACTTTGGGCCGCATCCGTGCGGGGGCGTAGTCGAACCACATGGGCATCGAGCCGCACGGGGCGATCGTAGGTGTAGGTGGTGAGATGGGTAATTTTGTATCGCACGGAGATGGCTCAGATAGGGCTTCGGGGCAAACAGCAGCGCTAGAGCGGTGGATGGTGCAGCCCTTGCAGGGGCTTTTGGCGCTCAACATCGGTCAATCCCTTACTTTGGATCAAAACACCAAAGTTGCCCAGCCCCATAGGATTCATCAAGGCATGGAGGGACTCGCGACGCTGAAATAGGGTCTGCACGTCAGGCACGGTGGCTGGATTTGAGAGGAGGGCAAGGCGATCGCCCAATCCCAGGGCCATCAATAGTAAACCTTGCTGCGTGAATCCCAATGTTTCCAGACCAACCGTTGCACCATGGCGCTCTAGATCCGTAAAGTTAACATGGGCGGTGAGATCCTGCTGTCCAATATAGCGATAGGGATCGGAATGGTGGGCGTGGTGGTAGTAGCATTGCAAGGTGCCGCCGCTGCGGGTGGGAGCATAGTAGCGCTGGGCGGTGTAGCCATAGTCAATCGTCAGCAAATAGCCGCGCTGTAAACGTTGAGCCACGGTATGCAGCCAATCTTGGGCGGCTAGGTTCACCTCGGTGCGATACCCATCAGGATAGGGTGGGTGGGTGATGTCGATCCCCAAGGTCTCGAAGTAGGTACGGAGGCGATCGCTGGATAGGTCACCGAGCTGTTCCACAAACTGGGGCAGGTCATCGGTCGATGAACCCAAGGCCACGTAGACTTCCCGTAGCTGCTGCTGCTGGGTTTCCACCAGATGTACCGGAAAGGCATCGACCAGTTCATTGGACAAACAGCAGCCGACGAGAGACTGGGGAGGAATCTCATCCCAGGTATACCAGCGCACGGTACCGGAGGAGGCGATCGCCCCTAGCCGCTGCCGCTGTTCGGCAATCAGCGCCGGCGATTTTTCCACAATTCCATACTCCAATACCTGGAAGCAATCTGGATGGTGATCGGCCAGATACCGTAAAACATCATGGGCCAGTAAACCCTGACCCGCACCCATTTCTACAAGGTGAAACGGCTGAGGGCGATCGAGATGGTGCCACAGTTGCACCACCTGCACCGCCAAGAGTTCGCCAAAATCACGACCCATGTGGGGAGAGGTGACAAAATCGCCCTGGGCACCAATTTTTTCGGCATAACGGCTGTAGTAGCCATGCTGGGGATGGTAGAGTACCCAGTCCATATAGTCAGCAAAGGTGATCCGCTGCTGAGGACTCGCCAGAATATGGTCTGCAAGCAGTTGCACCAAGTGGGGATTGGAGGAGAGATAGGGTTGGGGTGAAGCAGACATAGTGCTGAACAGGCAGGTGTAAAACGACAGCCATCTCAGGAAACAGCCAGGGCCCAAAAAAGCAGGTCAAGACGACCTGCTCATCCGATCACAGTCGTACAACTGTGTCTTGCCATAACCTAGCGATCCCTAGCGATCGACCGATCCCATGATCACGTCGATGCTGCCCAGGATGGCCATAATATCTGCCACCTTCACGCCCTTGAGCAGATGGGGCAAGATTTGTAGGTTATTGAAGTCCGCCGCCCGGATCTTCCAGCGCCAGGGAAAGACATTGTCCTCTCCGATGATATAGATCCCCAGCTCGCCCTTGCCGCTTTCCATGCGAACGTAATGTTCCCCGGCAGGAATCTTGAAGGTGGGGGGAATTTTCTTACCAATAAATTGATAGTCAAATCCGTTCCATTCAGACTTAGGACCTTCAGCAATCCGCTTGGCTTCTAGGTTTTCATAAGGGCCACCCGGCAAACCCTTAAGAGCTTGGCGAATGATCTTCACGGATTCTCGCATTTCCCGCACGCGGATGATGTAGCGGGCAAAGCAGTCTCCAGCGGTTTCCCACTGCACGTCCCAATCAAAATCGTCGTAGCATTCGTAGTGATCTACCTTACGCAGATCCCACTTCACGCCCGATCCGCGCAGCATCGGCCCGGATAGACCCCAAGCGATCGCTTCATCCCGCGTGATCGTACCAATACCTTCAATCCGGCGACGGAAAATCGGGTTGTTGGTAATCAAACGTTCGTACTCGTCTACCTTGGGCAGGAAGTAGTCACAAAAGTCTTCACACTTATCAACCCAGCCGTAGGGCAAGTCTGCCGCTACGCCACCAATACGGAAATAGTTGTTGTTAATCAACCGCATTCCGGTAGCAGCTTCCCACAGGTCGTAGATCATCTCCCGCTCACGGAAGATATAGAAAAAGGGCGTCTGAGCACCCACGTCGGCTAGAAATGGGCCAAGCCAGAGCAGGTGGTTAGCAATCCGGTTCAGCTCCAGCATGATCACCCGGATGTAGCTGGCTCGTTTAGGTACTTCAATATCGGCCAAGCGCTCCGGCGCATTCACCGTAATGGCTTCATTGAACATCCCCGCCGCGTAGTCCCAACGACTGACGTAGGGCACAAACATGACGTTGGTGCGGTTTTCCGCGATTTTTTCCATGCCTCGGTGCAGGTACCCAATCACGGGTTCGCAGTCCACCACGTCTTCACCGTCCAGGGTGACAATGAGGCGCAACACCCCGTGCATAGACGGATGGTGGGGCCCCATGTTGATCACCATGGGTTCGGTTTTTGTTTCGATCATTGCCATGTGCAAGCAATCTCCTGATTACAACGCTGCAAACGAGTTTGCCAATTTGCCTTATGCGGTTTGCCGTTGTGGACTATGGGGCAACCGATATCCTTCTCGAACGCAACCCCTAGGATAGCGGCTTTCCTCATCAACCCCGGCACAATCATGCAGGACTATATCGCCACCGTCCCCTCACGATGAGGCCTTGCCGCGTAGGTCGTATAGCTTTGAGTTTTGTTGCGCTGCTTCTATTATATTTGCAGAAGGGTGGCTTACTGGGCGACTTTGGGGCGATCGCTTAAGAATTTCTGAATACAGCAATTAGCCGAAAGCTTTGAAATGTTGACTCTAGCTTCATCGAGAACTTACCGTATCTTCACGGAGACATAGCGGAAAATGTACGACTCGCCAGAATAGTGCAGCAGTACAGTCTAAATGTCTGAATGAGGGAACGAGTCATGTTGCAAGGATCCATCCAGTCTCCAGCCCCCAATCTGCCAGCGCCTGCGCCCATCCTGACGCTACAACCAGGTATGGTGTGCTTGGTCTATCCTGATGGGCAGATTGTAGTATCCGTTAATACCGAGCCGGAGCATACACCGGAGTAGTTTGCGATACAAGACAAGAAAAGTATTCGCCTGTTACGACAAATTACGCACTTCGGAAGGGATAACTTCCGAGATCTGGCCGAAGAACTTCATCGATTCTGAAACGATAATAGACGTAATGAAGCTTGAGATCTTTGGGGGCTACAGATCTCACAGAAGAACCCGGTGATTTCGCCGGGTTTTTTATTGGGACAAAATAGCCAAATGGTCTCTGCTCCGCTAGAGTAGCGATCGCAGCACGTTGAAGGGCAGGGACGCCAACGAACATGGACGCGATGAATGACCTAGGAGCTGAAACTCCTGATTTTGTGCATATTCCCGTGTTAAGCCGAGAACTGATCGAGGGGATCGGCGTGCAGGCAGGCGGGCATTATTTAGATGCGACGGTGGGCGGCGGTGGTCATAGTCAACTCATCCTTGCGGTACCCGAAACCCGAGTGACCGGCATTGATCAAGACGCCCAAGCGATCGCGGCTGCCCAGGAACGATTAGCCGAGTATGGCGATCGCTTTCAGACGTGGCATGGCAACTTTGCTCAGTTTGATCCTGGAACCCTGCAGTTTGATGGCATTATTGCCGACCTTGGGGTGAGCTCCGCCCAGTTTGATATTCCTGAGCGCGGCTTTAGCTTTCGCCATGAAGCCCCCTTGGATATGCGCATGGATCAACGGCAGTCCCTAACGGCGGCCGAGGTTATCAACACATGGGATGAAAAGCCGCTGGCCAATGCCATCTATCTCTATGGAGAAGAACGGCGATCGCGCCAAATTGCCCGCCGAATTGTCGAGCGCCGCCCCTTTGAAACCACCACAGCACTAGCCGAAGCGATCGCCTACTCCGTCCCCAAAGCCTATCGCTACGGTCGCATCCATCCTGCCACCCGCACCTTTCAGGCCCTGCGGATTGTGGTGAACCGAGAACTGGAGTCCTTGGAGACCTTGCTGGCGATCGCTCCCCACTGGCTCAAACCCGGCGGTCGCATCGGCATCATCAGCTTCCACAGCCTAGAAGATCGGCTGGTGAAACATACCCTGCGCAACACCGAGAGCCTGAAAGTGCTCACCAAAAAACCGATCATTCCCCAGGAAGATGAAGTGGACGTGAACGTGCGATCGCGGTCTGCCAAGCTGCGTCTTGCCCAAAAGCAATTGACCACGTAAGTTCGATCGAGATCATCCGTCTCTGCGCTCACCCTGAGCTAGGCGAAGGATCAGGGATGGGCTTCGACCAGCTCAGCCCGAGCGGTATTGGTCAAAGCCCACGGGGAGTTACTGGATCCATCACGTCGCCCAGCTCACGAGGGACTACTTCTTCTTAGAAGAACGGCTAGCCGCCTTACCATTTTCCGCCACCCCAACTTCCTCGGGCAATTCTGGCTGATCCGAGTCTTCCACTACGGCAACAACCGGCTCCGTAGACGGCTTTTTGTCTGCTTGATTAATTTCTAGGTGCTGACGCAGTTGCAGATCCAAGCTCTTGGCGAAGTCGGGATTGTCTTCCAAATACTTGATCGCATTGTCTCGGCCTTGGCTGATATTGTCGCCGTTGTAGCTATACCAAGCACCGCGCCGCGTCAGGATATTGTTCTCCTCCGCTAGATCCACCAAGCAGCCTAGGGCCGAAATTCCCTGACCGAAAATAATGTCAAACTCCGCAATTCGGAAAGGCGGAGCCACTTTATTCTTAGCAATCTTCACCTTGGCACGGATGCCATACTCTTCGGTGCCCTTCTTCAAGGTTTGGATGCGGCGAATATCCATGCGCACGGAAGCGTAAAACTTCAGCGCGTTCCCCCCTGTGGTCACCTCAGGATTACCGTAGGAGATACCAATTTTTTGGCGCAACTGGTTGAGAAAAATTACCGTGCAGCCCGTCTTACCAATACTGCCCGTAATTTTACGCAGCGCCTGACTCATCAACCGAGCCTGGAGACCCACATGGGTATCTCCCATTTCCCCTTCAATTTCAGCCCGGGGCACTAGAGCAGCCACGGAATCCACCACCACTAGATCAACCGCATTGGAGCGCACAAGCTGATCGACAATTTCTAGTCCAGCTTCCCCGGTATCGGGTTGGGCAACGAGAAGGTTATCAATATCGACGCCTAAATTTGAGGCATAGATGGGATCCAGGGCGTGCTCTGCATCCACAAAGGCAGCAATGCCGCCCTGTTTTTGCACTTCAGCCAACACATGCAGCGCTACCGTCGTCTTACCGGAGCTTTCTGGGCCATAAATCTCAACGACCCGCCCCTTGGGAATACCGCCTCCTAGGGCTAAGTCTAGGGTTAACGCTCCACTGGGAATGGTTTCCACCTTCATCCGGGCAGCATCACCCAACCGCATGATCGCGCCCTTACCAAAGCTGCGCTCGATTTGGGTTAGCGTAATGTTCAAAGCTTTGAGTCTTTCGGAGCTTTCGTCAGGAGTTTTGGCCATGAGCGCCTCGTTTCGGGTTGCTTTACTTCAGAAGAATACTAGAAAATTTTTTTGATGCAGAGAGACAATCTATTCTCCTCCATCCAAGACTCAGCACCAAGCCTAGGGCGATCGCTGAGCACTATTTGCCGATCGGTGTAGCCCATAGCGTAGGGTGTTCGCGAGAGCAGACAACACTGTAAATTTAACTAACTTTTTAGAGAACGACGCTTAGAAAGATGACGTGGTCGAGATGAATGCCGGAATATCCAGAGCATCCTCTACCCAGCCGCTGGCTTCCTTGTGTCCGCCATAATCTAGGACGACTCTCCCATCGACGGAACCCTAAGCTAGTCAGCGAAGGAATATTATTAAATACAATTGTACTATATTTATCCCTAGAGCGCCACCCCTAGTTACGTGCAACATCTTTTTGCGAAGCCTGGGCTGAGCCACGGGAAACCCAGCACCAGCTTAGATTTGCTTAGCTGAGGCTGACGCTAAACCAGCCTGCGAGAGCATCAGGACTGGGTTGGCTGACAAATTGGTTCCCCTCATCTCCCAGCCCCTCGTCCCACAAGGGGAGAAGAGGAGCAAGAAGGTTTCAGGTGCGTTTAAAGCCCCTCTACCGCCCAGAGGGGTTTGGGGTGAGGGTCTTCAAGGTTTGTCAAGCAACCAGGCATCAGGACTGCAGGAGTTTCATCCATCAGACGCTACCCTTCCGCTGGGAGCATCCCACTTTCGACAAAATAGTCAACAGGCAAGCTGCCCATTGAGGTAGGCACAACGCAAACTCAACATCGCATTGACAGAGGCCGTATT
>NZ_JACSWB010000145.1 GCF_016888135.1 Leptolyngbya sp. CCY15150 | reverse complement strand
CCATGTAGGCGCAGGGGAATAGCAGCAAACCAGACCATCCGATGAAGACAAATCTATCGCGCTTCAGCCAGTCATCAAGGACGTCGAACCATCCTCGATCAGCTTGCGCGCGTCCCATTGCTATGGTCATAGCGCAGTTCTCCGAATTGTATGGACTAGAAAATAAGTTCTTTCCTTGCCCCCAGATTGGGAAACAAGGTCTTTTGCCTGCCGATGAACACGGAGGCAAACAATGCATCGAAAAGTGAATAGACTTTACTTTTCTTTACTATAAGCTCATTATATCGGCAGTTTCCTGAATTTTTCACCCTTGACATGTAGATTTTTAGCGATCGCCCCCAGGATGATCGCCAGAGCTGGCAGTAAACTCACGGATTCCAGCCCTTTGGCCACCACGGCAGGAAACAAGTTTTACACATTTCAAGAAGATTTAACATTTCAGCACAATGAGGTGGCAGCTCCCAGATCGCCCAGATCACCAATCCCCCAAGAATCCGCAGACCTCGCCGGCCCCAGTCTGGGGGATATGAGAGATACTAGAGAACTAGGACGATCCGATGCCGACAGGCTGTCTCTTAGGCGAATCTCCCCTGGGAGTAGAGCCCACGACAGTCCACTGTTCGGGAATCATTGCACTGTTCAGCTTAAGATGCCGACGTAATTATTGAGCCCTATGTATATTATTGACGTGACCTTAAAGAGTGCGCCTGTAACCCTGTCCGTTCAGCGCAAGACCGCCGAAGATGCTCAAGGTCTGTATCACCAAATTCTAGACACCCTTAAGTCTGGAAACCCCACAATTCTTGAACTCACCTGCGAGCAACAGGGCGAAAAGAAAATTGGCGTGTTAACCAGCGAGGTTTCCGCCGTTCAAATGTATGAAAAATCGAGCACGGCAACGGCATCTGGCCGCCCGCCTGGATTTTTCGCCATGACTGCAGAGTAATCGCCGAGACTACTATGACTGAGGCTGCGATCGCCATTCGAGATCTCCAGTTTTACTGGGACAAGCAGCACCCTATTCTCCAGGGGTGTTCCCTTGATGTGCCGAAGGGAGAGTTTTGGATGCTCTTGGGCACCAACGGCAGCGGCAAATCGACCCTGCTCAAGCTGCTCAGCGGCCTACTACAGCCTCAGTCTGGTGAAATTTGGGCCCAGTCGCCCATTGGCTATGTCTTTCAAAATCCTGATCACCAATTGGTGATGCCCACAGTTGGGGCCGACGTAGCCTTTAGCCTGGTGGAAGAACATTTATCGCTGCCCGAAATCCACGAACGGGTGGATGAAGCCCTCGCCGCTGTTAAGTTGCTGCACCTGAAGCGCCGCCCCATCTATGCCCTCAGTGGCGGACAGAAACAGCGGATCGCCATTGCTGGAGCGATCGCCCGCCATTGCCAAGTCTTACTCCTGGATGAACCCACGGCACTTCTAGATGCCGACAGCCAAGCCGATTTGGTCATTCAGGTGAAAAAACTGGTGCAGGAACGCAACATTACCGCCCTCTGGGTCACCCATCGGCTCGAAGAACTCGATCACTGTGACGGTGCATTTTTGCTACAGCAAGGACGCGTGGTCGATCAAGGCGATCCAGAACGGCTGAAGCGCCAGTTGATGGTACATGCCAGCTAGGAAGCGATCGCCCCTTAACGAAGGTTAACCCTATACTAAAGAGTATGACGATACGTTAACCCTACGCACTTTGCGATCGCCTGCCATGCCACGCCCAACCTTTCGAGCGGTTCTCCTGATCGACGGCTACAACATGGTCGGCAGTTGGCCAGACCTCAAATCTGCCCGCGATCGCCTGGGTTTAGAAGAAGCTAGGCATCAGCTCACCCAACTGCTCCTAGGCTATAGCGTCTACCAGCAGTACAACACCCAAATCATCTTCGACGCCCACTATCAAGGCAATCCTGGCAGCCAAGAGCAGATTTCTCCCCACGTTGCCATTCAATACACCAGCTATCGCCAAACCGCTGACACCTATATTGAAAAGACCTGCGCCGCCTTTCGCCATGACCTCCGACGGTTTGAGCAGCGTTTGATTGTGGCCACCTCCGATCGCGCCCAGCAGCTCACCGTCATGGGCTACAACGCGGAATGCATGTCGGCCGAGAAATTGCTGGCAGATATTGAAGCGATCGCCCGTCGGGTGCAGCGACAGAAATCCTCCGCCAAAACCTCCTCCCGCCGTCTCCTCTCCAGTCGCCTAGACCCCGCCGCCCAAGCCAAGTTAGCCAAGCTGCGCCTAGGGCTGCCCACGGATCTACCGCCCCAATCCCAGCGATTTTGAAAAATAGTTGAGAAAAGCCTGGTTTGGCCCTTGCCAAAGGCTATCTCTTTTCGTTAGTATTAGATTCGCGTTCCTCAGTAGCTCAGTGGTAGAGCGGTCGACTGTTAATCGATTGGTCGCAGGTTCGAATCCTGCCTGGGGAGTTTTTAAACAATCGAAAACCTATAGATAGGTAGAATGCGTTAGGCGAAGCCGTAGCGCATAAATTTCTGCAAGACATTGCGTTACGGCTGCACCTAACAGCACATACAAGGCAGATGCAATCGTTCAGGCTGAGCGATCGCAGCCCATCTCCTAACCTTCGATCAGCTCAGGGTAAGCATCAGCACGCCCGTCTAGCTCACGTTCTTCTCGCAAGTCCATGAAATATCCCCATAAAAAATGCAGAGAAGATGGCTTCTCTGCAGGAATCTTGTGCGTATTGAACGTGTATCTAATACGCAAGCTTGAACAACTTAGACCGATTTTGATTTCTGCAAGGTCGGCGGCAGCTTAATTTTGGTCGCCAACCCGAGTACCGCTAAAAGTTGAATGATCATCCACGTCACGTCAATTTCCCACCACTCTAGTCCATGGCGCGCTGAGTATTGATATGCATGGTGGTTATTATGCCAGCCCTCACCAAAAGCCAGAAGCGCTACCCACCAACAATTGGTGGAGCGATCGCCTGACTCATGGCTGCGGTAGCCGAATTTATGGGTCGCGCTATTCACAAACCAGGTAATGTGATAAACCGTGACGAGGCGAACGAAGATGCCCCAAATCACAAAGGGCCAACCGCCCAGCAGGTAGAACACAACAGCCAAGGCCAGTTGCACCAAGAGGAAATAGTTTTCTAGGAATACGTAAACTGGATCGCTAGAAATATCTTTTGTAAAACGAGGAATTTCTTGCTTGGCAGGAACGTCGTAGAACATCCACACCATATGGCTCCAGAAAAAGCCTTTGGTTGAGCTATGATGATCGACGTCATGATCAGAGTAGGCATGGTGATGGCGGTGGAGACCAATCCATTCAATTGGGCCACCCTGCACCGCAAGGCTGCCGAAAAAGACGAGGATGTACTCTAACCATTTTGGGGCTTGAAAGCTCCGGTGAGTCACAAGGCGATGGAAGCCTAGGGTGACGCCCAGGCAACCCGTCACAAAATGCATCACGAGCATCAAACACACCGCGCTCCAGCTAAAATTGCTGGGTAACAGTGCCAACAGAGCGAGTAGGTGGACACCTGCCATAAATAAAATGACAGGCCAGTTAGGTTTAAGGTTTACTGAAGTGGCAAGCGTCATGCAGTTTTCTTCGATACACAGCTTAAAATGATACGGCCCGGCGTGCGCAACACCCGCGCACCTTAACTATTGAAACAGAAATGAGATTGAATGCGAACGAATGAGGTGTCTATGGACAGCTTTGCGAAGCTGCATGAAGCACAACAGGCACTATCCCAGATCTTTGCCGGAATTGACACCCAGGTCAAGGAAAAACTACGACGAGTCTTGACGGCCTTTCGTCATCACCGGGTTGGGGTGCAGCACTTTGCTGGCGTGACGGGCTATGGTCACGATGATTTGGGGCGGCAAGTCATTGATCGGGTTTTTGCAGAGGTCATGCAGGCGGAGGCGGCAGCGGTAAGGGTTCAGTTTGTTTCTGGCACCCATGCGATCGCTTCTGCCCTATACGGCGTGCTGCGTCCAGGCGATGAAATGGTCTCGGTGGCCGGTGCGCCCTATGACACCTTGGAAGAGGTGATTGGGCTACGCGGGCAAGGGCAGGGGTCACTCCAAGAGTTTGGGGTGCGCTACCGCGAGCTGGCGTTAACCCAGGATGGCGGGATTGACTGGGATACCTTGGCTACTGCCATCAGGCCTGAAACCAGACTGGTGCTGATTCAGCGATCCTGCGGCTATAGTTGGCGTCCTAGCTTGGCGATCGCCGATATTGAAACGATTGTCCATCTCGTCAAACGCCAAAATCCCAATACCATTTGCTTTGTGGATAACTGCTACGGCGAGTTCGTAGAGAATCAAGAACCCACAGCGGTGGGTGCTGACCTGATGGCCGGATCGTTGATCAAGAACCCCGGTGGCACGATCGTTCCGGCAGGCGGTTACGTAGCTGGGAAGGCAGAGCTGGTGGAAGCCGCCGCTTGTCGGCTCACGGCTCCGGGCATTGGCCTCGAAGGCGGTGCAACGTTTAATCAAAATCGCTTAATCTTACAGGGACTGTTTCTCGCTCCCCAAATGGTGGGAGAAGCGATGAAAGGCAATCATCTTGTCTCGTATGTGTTTCACCGATTGGGGTATCCGGTGAACCCACTACCGCTGGCTCCGCGACGGGATGTCATTCAGGCTATTCAGCTTGGATCGCCAGAAAAGGTCATTGCATTTTGTCGGGCTATTCAGGCCCATTCACCCATTGATTCCTACGTAACCCCAGTCCCCGCAGGAATGCCGGGTTATGCAAGTGACCTTGTCATGGCGGGAGGCACGTTTATTGATGGTAGCACGTCCGAATTTTCTGCCGATGGGCCGCTGCGGGAGCCCTATGTGGTGTTTTGCCAAGGAGGCACCCATTGGACCCATGTAGCGATCGCCCTTGAGGCAGCGATTGACGCCATGAGCGCTATCTAGGACGACTAATCTACCAATAATCCCTCTTGCAGCAAAGCCTGACGCACTTTTTCCATGCGATCGTCGGCTTCGCGCATCACCTCTGCTGGCTTTTCTAGCATTTCACCAGGGTAGTTTTCTAAGACCTTGGTGGACAGAGCAATGCGCTTTTTGACGGTATCCAGATCGAGAATCACCGCCTTCACATCTTGCCCCACCATGAAGAGGGTGGTGAGGGATTCTACAAAATTCTTGCTGACTTGGTTGATGTGCAGCAGGCCGGTGGTGCCTTCAAATTCCACGAAGACACCAAAGGGTTTAATGCCCACCACGCGCCCTTCCACCAACTGCCCAACGGCCAGGCGACCGAGGCTAGCAGCCCGGGCCGCCACGCGTTCAGATAAAACTAAGCGGCGGCGATCGCGATCCACCTCCAACACCGTCACCGTCAAAAAGCGTCCAACTAAGCCTTCCAGATTACCCTTATCCACCAGATGGGATCGAGGTACAAACCCTCTCAGACCATCCACATCTACGTTCAATCCGCCCTTATTGACCCCAGACACCCGCACTTGGGTGGTGCGGCCGTCGTCGAGAAACTCTTGCAGTTCATCCCACCGGTGCTGGATTTGGAGCTGCCGCACGCTCAGGGTGACCTGTCCATCAGCGTTTTGTTCACGGATGATCAGAAATTCGCGCTCTTCTCCAATGGGCAGAATTTCATCTAAGCTTTTGAAGGATCCAAGCCACACCTCATCTGCAGGCAAGAAGGCCGTAGCCTTGCCACCGACGTCTACATAGACGCCATCCGTGTCATGTACTGCAATCTTGCCGCGTACCGTCTGCCCTCGCTGGAAGGTATAGTCGTGTTGCTCAAGGGCTTTAGCGAAGTCGTCTGATGAAAAAGACAAGGTGACCTCCTAGCATCTCAGTCCAAGGATTGGGGGCGTGACGTGTTGACTATTCTCCCACCGCAACTCCTGAAGAGCCTCCGGGGAAAGTCCTAACCATGATGTTTAGCGTTCTGCGTAGTCTGGTGCGGGCTACCGTCGAGTCACGTTCGAACGACCGGACTTCTATCTTAGCGATCGCTCCCAGCCTCGCAAGCATCATGGCCGAACATCCAGCATATGCGGAACAGAGACAACCGTCCTCTGATGTACCATCGCGGCGGAGCACAGTGCCCAGCTTGTTTCAGGTATTGCCGATCCTAACACTCTAACCTAACCCCTCACCCTTAGAAGCCAAAGCAGCATCAGGATGCCCTTGGTTCTAACAATCTTTCCAGATTTTAGCAACTCCATCCGCAGAGCACATCCGTTGCTGGAGACTGCCCTTGACTCCCCCATGCGACCATCTATGGGTGCAACTCCATCGACGGGTAATAAAGCTGTTATGGTGGATGCAGTCCCGATACTGCCTGTGTTAACGTCGCCATGCCCCTTGATATCCAACCCATTCTTGACCGTGCGCTTGCCGGATACGACCTCACGGAATCCGAGGGCGTTGCCTTACTCGAAGCTGCCCATCCCACCGAGGCAATAGGAGAGCGATCGCCCCTCCCTCCCTCCCTCCAAGCAGCGCGAGCCATTCAGGAGGCAGCCGATCAGCTGCGACAGCGGCAGGCGGGGGACACGGTCACCTATGTAGTCAACCGTAATATTAACTTCACCAACATTTGCGAACAGCACTGCAGCTTCTGCGCCTTTCGCCGCGATGCGAATCAACCCGGTGCCTACTGGCTGAATGACACGGTGATTCTAGAAAAAACCGCCGATGCTGTCCAGCGCGGCGCAACAGAAATTTGTATGCAGGGAGGGCTCAACCTTGAAGCCAAGCAGGATGGAGCATCCTTGCCCTATTACCTCAGCCTCGTCAACACCATCAAATCTGCCTTTCCCCAACTGCACCTCCATGCCTTCTCCCCCCAAGAAGTTGAGTTTATTGCGCGGGAAGATGGCTGCTCCTACGCAGCGGTAATTGAAGCGCTGCAAGCGGCGGGGGTGGGCTCCATGCCTGGAACGGCAGCCGAGGTGCTCGATGACGACGTGCGCAAGGTACTCTGTCCAGAAAAAATCAACACCCAAACCTGGATCGACGTGGTGGAAACAGCTCACCACTTGGGTATGCCCACCACCAGCACCATCCTGTCTGGCCATATCGAAACGCCGCGCCAGCAGATCCACCATCTAAACCTGTTGCGATCGCTGCAGCAACGGGCTCAGCAGCGGGGGCAGCGCGGCATCACTGAATTTATTGTGCTGCCCTTTGTGGGTCAAGACGCTCCGGCACCTTTGCGACGACGGGTAGGGCGGGATCAGCCCAGTTGCCCCGATGCGCTGGTGTTGATGGCCGTAGCTCGGATCTTTTTAGGCAACTGGATTCCCAACCACCAACCGAGCTGGGTGAAGCTGGGCCTAGCAGGAGCCACCGAAGCCCTACGCTGGGGCTGCAACGACATTGGCGGGACGTTGATGGAAGAGCATATCACCACCATGGCCGGAGCCCAGGGCGGTACCTGCATGGAGGTGGAGGACTTGCAGCAGGCCATCCGCTCGATTGGACGACCACCCCAGGAGCGGGATACTCTATACCAGCCAGTTCATCGCTCTAGCCCAATTCCCATGCATATCTAGCGCCGTCTATTGACATTCTCCCCAACATCAGGCTCTAGTAGCGCCGCCAATAGCGCCGTCCGGTGGTAAACACACCTAGGGTGATCCCGACTAGGGACAAGGAATCCAGGCCGATCAGGCCATTTAACGGTAAAAGGGTTTTCAGCCATACCATCAGCAACAGACAGGCAATCAGCGTCCACAAAACGCTAGCGTTGGGACGCACCGTCGCCTGGAGCCGCTCCAGCAGCAGCAAACCCAAAGCTCCGACTCCATAGGCGATCGCCCCCAGAATCACCACCCCAAGCACGGAGCTCAGCAAGCGGATAAACCCGTTCCATAGCTCTGGTACCTGTTGCAACCCAGTGAACAGGGCAGTTTCCAAAATCACAACACAGAGAATAGTGATGGCGGACACTTGCAGCAACGGCAGCCAAGGCAACTGCTTGAGGCGTTGAAATGGATTCATAACCTTTGCCTACCTTTGCCTAATTTTGCTTAATTTATAGATACATCTGGATTCAGTCTGGTTGAGACAGGTTCTAGACAAACCTTTGCACGTTCAAGGCGATCGCCGCCCCAAGCGTAACCTATGGAATATCTTGCACCAAATCCCCAGAAATTACGACCGCGAGGGGCGACGGTTGAACTTGGCTTGCAAGTCTTCTAGCTTAGGGGCGGGGGATGGGGAGGTCTTGGCGGATGGTGACGCCTTAGCGGGTGAAGGCTTCGGGCGATCGGAGCGGGCATCAGGCGATCGCATGGATAGACTAATGCGCTTCAGGGCGGCATTCACCTCCAACACCCGCACCGTGACCACCTGCCCGACTTTCACGATTTGATTGGGATCCGACACAAAGCGATCGGCGAGTTGGGAAATATGCACCAATCCATCTTGATGCACGCCAATATCTACAAATGCGCCAAAGTTAGCCACATTGGTGACTACGCCCTCCAGTTCCATACCCGGTGCCAGGTCGGACAATTCGGTCACATCATCTCGAAAGCTGGCGTAGCAGAATTCTGAGCGGGGATCGCGACCAGGTTTTTCCAATTCCTGAACCATGTCTCGCAGGGTCGGTTCACCCACACTATCCGTCACATAGCGCGTTAGGTCAGTGGATTTGAGATGGCGGGCAATCTCAGGAGCTTGGTGCAGATCGAGCCCTAGATCCTTGGCGATCGCCTTGACGACGGCATAGCTCTCTGGATGCACGGCTGTGTTATCAAGGGGATTGTCTCCCGAACGAATGCGCAAAAATCCGGCAGCCTGCTCGAAGGTCTTCGGGCCCAGCTTTGCCACCTTGAGCAACGAGCGGCGATCGCGAAAGACGCCATTTTGGTTGCGGTAGGCGACGATGTTGTTGGCAATGGTGGGCGTAATGCCAGAAACCGCCATCAGCAGTTCCTTGGAGGCCGTATTCAGGTCAACACCCACGTAGTTCACACAGCTTTCCACCGTTTCATCTAGCTTCTTGCGCAGCAGTTTTTGATCCACGTCATGCTGATATTGCCCCACGCCAATGGACTTGGGATCAAGTTTCACCAGCTCGGCTAGGGGATCCTGCAAGCGCCGGCCAATGCTGATCGCCCCCCGTACCGTAATGTCTAGCTCTGGAAATTCGGCGATCGCCACCGGACTGGCGGAATAAATCGACGCCCCCGACTCGTTGACCATCACCTTCACCGGCGGCTGGGGCAGGGTAGCGATCACCTCAGCGATGAAGCGATCGGTTTCTCGTCCAGCGGTGCCGTTACCGATGGCAATCAGCTCAATGGCATACTGGTGAATCAGGCGCAACACCGTTTCCACGGCCTGCGATCGCTGCCGTTCAGACTGGTGGGGAAAAATGGCGCTGTAGTCCAAAAACTGCCCGGTGGCATCCAGCGCCACCACCTTGCAGCCAGTGCGAAACCCAGGATCGATCGCCAGGGTGGGCTTCATCCCGGCGGGACTGGCCAGGAGCAGTTCCCGTAAATTCGACTCAAAGGTTTTAATCGAGGCTACGTCTGCCTCGGCCTTCTTCAGGGCAATCACTTCGTTGATCAACGAGGGTTTCAGCAGGCGGTGGAAAGCATCCCGCAGCAGCGCTTGGTAGATAGCTCGCATGGCGGGTTGACGACTGCGCAGCTCTTGCTGATCCAGCCAGTCCCCCACAGCCTCCTCGTCAAACTCAATATCAAAGCTGAGTATTCCCTCCGTCTGTCCCCGGCACAGGGCCAGCAGGTTGTGGGGGGCAATGGTCGCCACTGGCTGGTGATAGGAGCGATACATTTCAAACTTCGTCGTGCCTTCTGGATGCTCTGCCTTGATGGCGGAGACAAAGGTGCCCGTGGTCAGCAAGCGATCGCGTAGGGCCTGACGTAGATGAGCCTGGTCAGCGATCGCCTCCGCCAGAATATCCGCAGCTCCCTTGAGGGCATCGTCCGCCGTTGCCACCCCCAGGTCTGAAGACACATAGCGAGCTGCCTCTTGGTGTGGATTAACGGCAGCCCCAGACATATTCTGCGATCGCAGCCAATCTGCCAGGGGCTCTAGTCCCTTCTCCCGAGCGATCGTGGCTCGGGTGCGACGTTTAGGACGATAGGGCAGATAGAGATCTTCCAAATCCGTCTTCTGCTGGCAGGCCAGAATCCTATCCCGCAGGTCATCCGTCAGCTTGCCCTGCTTGGCAATACTCTCCAAAATCACCTGCTGGCGTTCCTGCAGCTCCGTCAGGTAGGCAAAGCGGTCAAACAAGTCTCGAAGCTGGGTTTCGTTCAGCTCTCCCGTGCGCTCTTTGCGGTAGCGGGCAATGAAGGGAACCGTTGCTCCCTCTGCCAAAAGCGCCAGAGCCTGATCCACCTGAGCCCGACGAATGGAAAGTTCTGCAGCCAGTTGAGACGGAATATCTATCATAGGGGCGCGATCGCATCCAGCAATGTTCAACAGGTATAGCCAAGAATTGAAGTGCAGGCTAGTTACGAATTTGTACCGGCATTACCAAGTAGGTCATTTTCACCCCTCCCAGGGGCGTGAGGATGGCAGGGCTAGTGGACGTATTGAACTGCATCTGCACCTCATTGGCTGGCAACGCCTTCAGACCTTCCAGCAAATATTTGACGTTGAACGCTGCCTCTAGATCATCCCCAGAAATTTGAGCAGCGATCGCTTCCCGCGCACTCCCCACATCCTGGGCATCCACCGACAGCACTAATTCTTGATTCAGGGCATCCAGCTCCAGCTTGACGATGCTGTTGCGCTGGTCGGCCAACACCGCAATTCGCTCCAAAGCCGAGGCAAACGACCGCCGATCCACCGTCATCTGCACCGCAAACTGTTGGGGAATCAGTTGCCGATAGTTGGGATACTGCCCCTCCAGCAGACGGCTAGTAAGCTGCTGATTATCCCACTGAATCACGAGCTGGCTATGGTCAAACCGAACGGCGATCGCGGCCCCAGCCTGGGGCATTTGCAACATCCGCTCTAGCTCTCGCAGCGCCTTACCGGGCACCGTCACGTCCAGCCGGGCATCGCCAGTCTCAGCCACCGAGCCGCCCTCCCGATCCATGGGGGTTTGCACCACGGCCAAGCGGTGACCATCGGTGGCAGCAAATTCTAAGCTGTCGCTTTCGACCGCCAGATGCACCCCCGTCAGCACCTGCTTGCTCTCATCTGCACTGGTGGCAAACAGGGAACCTCGCAACCCGTCAATCAGGGCATCGACGGGCAGATGGGCTACCTCCGACGTCTCTAGGGTGGGCAGTTCTGGATACTCGCTAGCGTCCATACCGCGCACCTTGTAGCTACCGGCAGCACAGGTCAAAATGGCGATCGCCTCGTTGTCTTCGTTGCTCACCGTCACATCCCCCGCCGGCAGCCGCGACACGATATCGCTCAGCAGCTTAGCGGGCAGCGTCAGCCGTCCTCCAGCCTCCACCTGAGCCGGAAACACCGTTTGCACCCCCAAACTGAGGTCAAATCCCGTCATGGTCACCCGTTGGGTTGCTTCATCCACCGCCACCAGCACGTTGGCTAACACTGGATGGCTAGGACGCGACGGCACCGCTCGGCTGACCAAGGACAAATGGGTATTCAGTTCGCTCTGAGTACAAATGAATTTCATGACTGAAGACCTGCTGAGCGACCCATACCATGCCCTGCTGAAGAACCTGCAAGACCATGGTCAGAGCCTGTGGAATTTGTGGAATACGTCCAAGCGCAAACGCCTGAAAACATTGGTAGATCAAGGAAACTTAAGATTCTCTAAACGTCCTAGGCTGTGGTAAACCTGTGGAAAACTTTTGTGGATTAATAACCCAGATCGGGTCAAACCCCCTCAAAAGCTGCTGTTTCATCACCCATTTCCACACAAACATACCCACCGTTCTAGCCTAAATCCTAACCTGCCCATCCTGAAGCGAAGCTGACCCATGAACCTCGTCCTGTCTCGTGATAGCCCCGTTCACCAGACTACACCCTCAACGACCGTGCCCTGAGGTTTGGACTAGGATTTCAACTTCAGCTTGGAACGCTATCGTAACACCCTCACCACGAAAGCTTCAATCAGGCTGAAAAAGAAAAATCCTGCGCGCTAATGGCCGGATCCGGCCTATAAGAAAGCTTTAAAGGATCAGTAGTAGTAGGGCCTGTGGAAAATGTGGAAAACCCTGGGGATCAAATCAGGCCATACCGTAGCGCCTTTCTCGATCTGTGGAAAACCTGGGGAAAAACAGGCTAGTTATTAACAGAGTATTTATACCTAGAATAGTTTTCCACCATTTGCCCATACTTTTCCCCAGGTTTTCCACAGGTTTATCCCCAGAAAAAGGGGTTTTTTCCACAGGTTTAGCGATAGATTTTTTGCCGAACAAAGATGATTGGGGGCGATCGCCCTGGGATACTTTTCGCTACGCTTAGGGGAGGCTTGGATCAAGGAAACGTCGGCCCCGCAAGGGTAGCCGACGCACATCAACCCTAGGCATTGCTTGATTAGAGGTTAACTAATACAATTGTACTTAAATCTAGAGTTATAGCAACCTAACGATTCAACTCGTGCGAGGCCCATCGCCATGATGTCGATTGAACAAACCAATCAGCTTCTGCAGCTCATCTTGAATTCGCTGATCTTGGGAGGGATATGTGTCGTTGTGCTGCTGGTGTTGGCGCTACGCCAGCAGCGTGCTTGGCAGCAGCTTCAGGACATCAGCCAGGTTTGGAATCGGTCGATGGCGGGGGATCTGCCCCCTAGCGATCGCCCGCCAGACTTGCGTGAGAAGGTGCAGGACGTGCGTCGTCGCTATCGTCAGGAGCGCCAGTTGCTGCTGCTGGTGTACTATGCCCTAGCCGCCAATCTGGGTAGCACTGGTTTATTGGCCCTGCGGGCATTTGTGCCTTGGAATGGCTTGATTGTGGCGTCGCTAGTTTTTTTCCTGAGCAGTCTCATCCTGCTGCTGTGGACGGTGCTGCGGCTGATTGCTCAAGGTCTGCGCACGCCCTCTCGACAGCGATCGCTCCGCCGCTTGCCCCGCCGCTCCGCCCCAACGGTGATCCCACTGCGAGGCTGGCGGCGATCGCCGCCGTTGGTTTCACCAGACTATCCCCCGCAGCCAGAGCGCTTACGGTAGGGGGCGTCTCGGCTAGAGGCGCTGGTGGCGATAGACGGTGCTGGCGGCTCGATGCAGGAGAGAATGGCGATAGACCAAGGCTTCAAAGTCGTCACTGTAGCCGCCGCCAATCACACAGGCTACTGGATAGCCCTGGGAGACACAGGTTTGCAATACCTGCATTTCGCGACAGAAGATGCCGTGATCGGTGAGGGCTAGTTTGCCCAAGCGATCGCTCACGTGGGGATCAACGCCAGCATCGTAGAGCACCAGATCGGGTTTGACCTGGGAGAGGAGATCGGGCAGATAGCGGTCTAGGGTTTTGAGATAGTCCTCGTCTTCCATGCCAATGGGCAGCGGCACGTCTAAATCGCTCACCTGTTTTCGCCCTGGAAAATTGGCCTCGCAGTGCATGGAAAACGTGAAGACGCTGTCGTCTTGCTGAAAAATGAGGGCGGTGCCGTCCCCTTGGTGAACATCGAGGTCGAGGATCAGAATGCGCTGGGCCAGCCCCTGATGCTGGATCACGCGGGCGGCGATCGCTAAATCGTTGAAAATACAAAACCCTGACCCATAATCTGGAAAAGCATGGTGGGTACCCCCCGCTGTGTTGCAGGCCAGTCCATGCTTAAGAGCTAGGGTAGCCGTGAGCACCGTGCCACCGATGGCGATGCGCGTGCGGTTCATGAGGCTCTCGCTCCAAGGTAGACCAATGCGGCGTTGGGCCTTGGTGTCTAGGGATCCCGTGCAGTATTGCTGCACGTAGACGGGGTGATGTACAAGCTCAAACCAGTCCTTGGGCGGTTCGGCTGGCTGGTGGAATTGATGGGGCTGGGCAATCCCGCTGGAGATCAGCAGGTCGTGAAGTCGCCGAAACTTGACCATCGGAAAGCGATGGGTGGAGGGTAGGGGGGCGACGTAGCCAGGATGGTAAACCAGTGGAAGATCCATGGGGAGAATGCCAGAAGGTGCCGTTCTTACACCGGTTGCGAAATTTGTACTGTTGCGAAACTTGTACTAGTGAAGATTGTACAAAGATGGGCTGGGTTTGTCCTGTTGCCTCAGGATAGAACCGCAGTCTCTTAGGGGCGAGCTTGTCCAGCAAGGGTCACGTCCTGGGGAGTCCGAGAGAGTTTTGCCGTTTCAGCGCACGAAGCGATCGCGATCTAGGAAGCCAACAAACACTGAATTCTAGAGCCAGTAAGGCTTGTTGCGGTCTGTAGGGCATTTGTTCTGCAAGTAGACTCCACCCCGAGATGAGATCCCTGCAAAGGGGGTCACGCTTTCCGATAAGATGGAGGAATGCTCACGCTCTGACCCAGGAATGCCTGTATGGGGTGAGTACATTGTTGAGATCGGTGTGGGTCTGGGCAAAAAAGGCATCCATTAACCGCTCGTATAGGCTACGTCAAAAGCAGAAGGAAAACTATGAGCCAAGACGACACGTTTCTGAAAGTTCAGAAGATAGTTGCAGATCAACTCAGTGTTGATATTAACGAAGTGAAACCGGAAGCAAGTTTCGCCAATGACTTGGGTGCAGACTCCCTCGATACGGTGGAATTAGTCATGGCCCTGGAAGAAGAATTCGACATTGAAATTCCTGATGAAGCGGCTGAAAAAATTGCCACGGTGCAATCTGCCGTCGATTACATCAACAGCAAAGCCGCAGCATAGTTGATGGCTTCCCCCAAACGCGATCGCCTGCGGTGAAAGGGGGCATGGTTCACCGCATTGCCACCTGTTAAGTAGGTTAAGGGCGATCGCTCGTTTGCATCATGTTTGAGATTCAAGTTTGTATCAAACTGTAGGCAGCACCATCACAATTGTTGTCAGCCGCAGTGCTGCGATGGCTCACGTCATTGCAGGTCGTTGTTAACGTCCCTTACGCCTGAAGCCATGGTACGTGCAGGTTCTGATTATAAGCGAGTCGTTGTGACCGGTATGGGAGCCGTCACGCCGATTGGTAATACCTTGTCTGACTACTGGGACGGGTTACTAGCCGGCAAAAACGGTATTGCTCCAATTACCTTGTTTGATGCGTCTCGCCATGCTTGCCGCATTGCGGGAGAAGTAAAAGATTTTGAGCCGCTGGACTATCTAGACCGGAAAGATGTCAAGCGGATGGATCGGTTTGCCCAGTTTGCGGTAGTTGCAAGCAAGCAAGCGATCGCCGATGCCCAGCTAGATGTCACCGATCTCAATGCTGAGCAAATTGGCGTTGTGATTGGCACCGGCATTGGTGGGCTGAAGGTGCTGGAGGATCAACAGGAAATTAATTTGACCCGTGGTCCCGATCGCTGTAGCCCATTCATGATTCCCATGATGATTGCCAACATGGCCGCAGGGCTAACGGCGATTCACATTGGCGCAAAAGGGCCCAACTCTTGCCCGGTGACGGCCTGTGCTGCGGGCTCCAATGCGGTGGGAGATGCGTTTCGTCTCGTCCAGCGTGGCTTTGCCCAGGCGATGATCTGTGGTGGTGCAGAAGCGGCGGTGCGATCGCTCTCCTTTGCAGGATTTGCGTCGGCGCGGGCCCTGTCCACGCGCAATGACGATCCGGCCCATGCCTGTCGTCCCTTCGATCGCGATCGCGATGGATTTGTCATGGGAGAAGGGGCCGGTATTCTAGTGTTAGAAGCTTTGGATCATGCCCTCAGCCGTGGGGCACGCATCTATGCAGAGATTGTCGGGTATGGCATGACCTGTGACGCTTACCACATGACCTCGCCGGTGCCGGGGGGAGAAGGGGCTGCCCGAGCTATGCAGCTTTCGATGAAAGATGCCAACGTGACGCCGGATATGGTCAGCTATATCAACGCCCACGGCACCAGCACCCCAGCCAATGACTCCACAGAGACCACGGCCATCAAGACCGCCTTGGGCGATCCCGCCTACGACATTGCCATTAGCTCAACCAAGTCTATGACGGGGCACCTGCTAGGAGGGTCGGGAGGCATTGAAGCGGTGGCGGCGGTGAAAGCCGTACACCACGATCGCGTTCCGCCCACGATCAACCTAGAAAACCCTGATCCTGCCTGCGATCTAGACTATATCGCTAATCAAAGCCGGCAGATGCCGGTGGAGGTTGCCCTCTCTAACTCCTTTGGGTTTGGTGGGCATAATGTCACCCTTGTGTTCCGCAAGTATCGACCGTAGTGATTCACGGTAGTCACCAGACGGTAGCCATTGATGGTCGTCATCAAACCGTCGCTAGAGCAGCGATCGCCGCCCTAGGTTAGGACATCCCCAGCCCATCTAGGAGCGATCGCTTGGCCCTGTGCTGCAGCACAGATGGCCTGACTCCCCGGTGAAACTTGTTAAACTTTGCCATATTTCCCCTAAATCGTTGCGATTGTTACAGCAACATGACGAAAAAATAGAATTTGGTTGACTTTTTTCTTCATGTTGATCCCCAAAATGAGGTATATATAAGTTTAAGGTTTTCTAATAGGTAACTATACTTATGTCTCTTGGGCGATCGCATGGCTGGGCGATCGCTGGGTTGGGATCGTAACAGGCTCAACTCAAACCTGCTGCCTTCGTTATGGAGGCGCTCAGCCCGTTTTTTGGCGATCGTATTGCCTATAAATTTTTAAAGTACACAGTACCGAAAATGACTGTCTGACAGTCGTTGCCGTCACCCTTGTTGATCGTAGTCACTGGTGGGATGATGGGAGTGCTGCCCGATGGGGGATGTATCAAGCCCCCTATGTCGAACCTAGCGTTAAACCGTCGTTGAGAAGTAAAGAGTCTATGACTGTCGCAACCCAATCACTAGAACAACTGTGCATCAACTCCATTCGTTTTCTAGCGATCGATGCTGTTGAGAAGGCGAAGTCTGGTCACCCCGGCCTGCCAATGGGCGCTGCTCCTATGGCATTTGTGCTGTGGGATCGCTTCATGCGCTTTAACCCCAAAAATCCTCAGTGGTTTAACCGCGATCGCTTTGTATTGTCGGCGGGGCATGGTTGTATGTTGCAGTACGCCCTGCTACACCTAACCGGCTATGACAGCGTCACCTTAGATGACGTGAAGAGCTTTCGTCAATGGGGTGCTCGCACCCCTGGACACCCGGAAAACTTTGAAACTGCCGGCGTTGAAGTCACCACCGGCCCCCTAGGTCAGGGGATTGCGAATGGTGTGGGTTTGGCGATGGCGGAAGCCCACCTGGCTGCCCGCTTCAACAAGCCAGATTCAACCTTGGTTGATCACTACACCTACGTGATTTTGGGCGATGGCTGCAACATGGAAGGGGTCTCTGGCGAGGCCTGCTCTCTAGCTGGGCACCTAGGTCTAGGCAAGCTGATTGCTCTCTACGACGACAACCACATTTCCATCGATGGTTCTACCGACATTGCCTTCACCGAAGACGTGGGCATGCGCTTTGAAGCCTACGGCTGGCACGTGCAGCATGTGGAAGATGGCAACACGGATCTAGCCGCGATCGACAACGCGATCGCCGCTGCTAAGGCCGTGACCGATCGCCCCTCGTTGATCAAAGTCACCACCACCATCGGCTACGGATCGCCCAACAAGCAAAACACCGCCGGTGTTCACGGTGCAGCGTTGGGAACTTCTGAAGTGGAAGCAACCCGCAAGGAACTCGGTTGGGACTACGAGCCCTTTGTGGTACCTGAAGATGCGCTGGCTCACTTCCGCAAAGCTGTGGAACGTGGCGCTAGCTACGAAGCAGAGTGGCAGGAAACCCTAGCGGCTTACCGCACCAAGTATCCAGCCGAAGCCGCCGAATTTGAGCGGATGCTGTCGGGCAAACTGCCGGAAGGTTGGGTGGATAGTCTACCTACCTACACCCCTGATGATGCAGCGATCGCTACCCGCAAGAATTCCCAAGCAACCCTGAATGCCTTGGCTCCAGCGCTGCCTGAATTAGTCGGTGGTTCCGCTGACCTAACCCACTCCAACCTGACGGAATTGAAAGTCTCTGGGGACTTCCAGAAGGGACAATACCAAAACCGCAATATGCGCTTTGGGGTGCGTGAACACGGTATGGGCGCAATTTGTAACGGGATCTCTCTGCACAACTCTGGTTTGATTCCCTACTGCGCCACCTTCCTCGTGTTTGCAGACTACATGCGGGCAGCCATTCGCCTATCGGCTCTGTCGCAAGCCCAAGTTATCTACGTGATGACCCACGACTCGATCGGTCTGGGTGAAGATGGCCCCACCCACCAGCCGGTGGAAACCATCGCGTCGCTGCGGGTGATTCCTAACCTGATCGTTATGCGTCCGGCGGATGGTAACGAAGTCTCTGGTGCCTACAAGGTAGCTGTGGAAAAACAGGACGGCCCTACCCTGATTGCCTTCAGCCGTCAAAACCTGCCTAACTTGGTGGGCAGCTCGATTGATAGCGTGGCTAAGGGTGCCTATATCCTGTCGGATAGCGACGGCACGCCTGACCTGATTTTGATTGGTACAGGTAGTGAAGTTCACCTCTGTGTTGAAGCTGCTAAGAAACTGCAGGCTGAAGGCAAGAAGGTGCGCGTCGTGTCCATGCCGTCTTGGGAAATGTTTGATATCCAAGATGCTAGCTACAAAGAGTCTGTGTTGCCGAAAGCTGTGACCAAGCGCTTGGCAGTAGAAGCTGGCTCTACTTTTGGCTGGTGCCGCTATGTGGGTAGCGAAGGCGATGTCATTGGCATCGATACCTTTGGGGCTTCTGCGCCTGGTGAAGTGTGCTTACAGGCGTTTGGCTTCACGGTCGATAACGTGTTGGCCAAGGCTATGGCACTGCTAGCTTAGATCCATGGGCGGCTAGGACGGTGGATGCACTATCCCCGTTCAGCTAAGTTCATTTAAAATCACACTAACAGCCCAGAGCGATCGCTCTGGGCTGCTGGCTTGATGATAGGAAAGTAGGTCTTGCTTCAGGCGTCTTCTGAGGTGTTGATGTTGCGAATGATCAAGTAACTGATGGATAGGGCTAGGGTTGCCACGGCTAGGCCGATGAGGTCGATACCTGTGGCCTTACTAAAGTCAAAAATAATGATTTTTCGAGCAACAGCGGTGAGTGAGGTGACGATCACCAGCTCGACCTGCACCACATGTTTGCGTAGATAGGCGGTGATATTTTCTAGGACTTCTAGGGCAATTAGGATATTTAAGAATAAGCCGAAAATTTCAAACAGGGTTGTTGCAAAGAAGCGATCGGCTGTGGATAGTAGGTCGCTGACCAAGAAGAGGCATAGGTCAACCACGGCCACCAACACCACGATCACCATTGCCAGACCGAGGACTTTGGAGACACCAGACTCAATATATTTAACGAAAGCTAGGAAAGCTTGGTCGTTGCCTAGGCGGGTCAAGCGCGACAGAAATTGGCGTACAGAAGTCATAATGGTAGCGAACAGTAGGGGCTGAGCTATTTCAGCATATCGCCTTTATGGGGGATTTTTGGAGAGAACTAACCCGCTCAGCTACGGTTAGAGGGTGCCTTCAGCGGCAGCGCAAAGACTCCATAGAACTCTATGGGCGAGACCTCGTGGGATCTTATTCTAGACATCATCCCGAAGGTGTTTAGGGGGCTGAGTTCGAACCTGCTAGATGTTCCAACGAAAGGCTGTTTCGCCAGATTTCATAGGAATTCTCCCCATTTGGCATAGGGTTTTGTATAACGGAGATAGGCTGAACTGCAAGAAGGGTCATCCATGTCAGAACTCTACAGCCCCGAAGATGTGCAAAATATTCTACAGTTGGCGATCGCCCGCCAGGGAGATCGGGCTGAGCTAACCCATGGCCAGTTGCTGGAAATAGCCGACGAGCTGGGCATTTCTGCTGATGACCTAACCCTGGCTGAGCAGGAGTGGTTCAGCCGTCAGCAAATCCAGCGCGATCGCCAAGAGTTTGATCAGATACGCCGTCTGCGCTGGCAGCAGCATGTGATGAAGTATTTGATTATCAATATTTTTTTAATTGGGTTTGATTGGATTTCCTCAGGACATATCTCTTGGTCTCTGTACGTGCTGTTGGGCTGGGGTTTAGGTCTTTCTTTAGATACTTGGAAGACGTTTAATACCCAAGGGGAAGACTACGATCGCGCCTTTCAAAAATGGCAGCGTCAACGCCAGTTTAAGCAATCCGTAGATACCTTTCTCGATCGAATTCTCAAGCCTCAATCGTGATCGGCAGTGACGCTATGACCCTGGTTTTTGTATTTTGAACGCACCTTCGTCTGCATCCCACGATTCTCAGCCTCCTATCAAGCGCCGTTGCGTCATGGTGTGCCAGTATCGCTCCTGTGAGCGGAACCATTCTCCTGAGGTGCTGGCGGCTTTGAGGGCGATCGCTCCTAAGGGCGTGCTGATCAGCTCTAGCGGTTGCCTCGGGCAATGTGCGTCGGGGCCCACCGTGCAGGTGATGCCGGATCAAACTTGGTATTGTCGCGTGCGCCCGGAGGATGCGGCGGAGATTGTTGACCAGCATCTCAAGGGCGATCGCCCGGTTCAACGTTTGCTGCATCCCCGCTTTCATCCCTACGATGAGGACGGGGATGGGGACGTCTCAGGTGAAGACGTCTCAGATGAAGACGTCTCAGGTGAAGATGGGGAGAGCGATCCAACAGAGCCCTTGGAGGGTGAGCAAGCTCTTGATAGGTCATAGGTCACCCTCTGCGTGGTGATAATGTGACCGAGTGTTGCACTTTACTAGGGATACCCCTAAATTCGTACACACTATATACCGTGGGGCTTGAATTCACGTAGGGCTGAATATTTCGAGGCTCTCCCCGAACGGTATCGGTCATCGAGGGTTTTCTAGCACCCTGACGTTATCGACCCCACATCTAGTTAAGGTTGTTGAACGGCGATCATCGCAGCAGAGGGTAGTCAAGATGCATATTGTTGGCTTTATTTTAATCGTTGTCGGGATCAGCCTATTTTTTGTCCAGCGACATCAAAAACAGCGAGCGTTTAGCCTAAAATCTGCCAGGCCTACCACCGTTGCCGAACTGCAGCAAACGGCGGGCGCGATCGCGGAGGAAATTGGCGGTGGCAGTTGGCGAGATTACGTCAAAGTTGTCGGTCAAATTAGCTGCGATCGCCCTCTGGTTTCGGAATTGAAGCAGGAGACCTGCGTGCATTACAAGATGACCGTGACCCGTGAGTATGAAGAAACGGTCACCAGTCGCGATAAAGATGGCAAAACCACCCGCTCTACTCGGCGATCGTCGGAAACGGTAGCGAGCAATCAACAGTCGGTGCCTTTCTGGCTGGAGGATGCTACCGGCAGAATTGAGGTGAATCCCCAAGGGGCAGCGATCGAAACCATTAAGGTGCTGGATGAGTTTCGCCAAGGGGAGCAAGCGGGGAATCGGCTGACCTTTGGACAATTTTCGGTCAATCTATCGGCGGGGGGCAGCGGTCGGCGCACGCTGGGCTATCGCTATAAGGAGCAAATTTTGCCCTTAGGACGCCGGGCCCTCGTCTTGGCGACGGTGAGTGATGGGGTGGGGAGTTTGGTGCTGCAAAAGCCCCTGGATGGCAGTAAGTCCTACCTGATTTCCCTGAAGACGGATGAAGAACTCACCCAGTCGGCAGAGAAAACGGCTCAGGCTATGTTCTATGGCATGGTGGGCTGCACCGTCCTAGGCGTGATTCTGGTGCTAGTTGGGCTTGTTACCTGATGGTCAGAAAAGTTTGGGTGACGGTGAAGCCCAAGTCCAAACGCCCCGCGATCGCTCTCTTGGAGGATGGCACGCTGCTGGTACGCCTGGCGTCGCCGCCGGTGGACGGGAAGGCCAATGCTGAACTGGTGGGGGCGATCGCTGAGTACTACGCGATTCCTAAGTCTCGGGTGACGATCACATCAGGGCTGACTGCTAAGCGCAAGTTGGTTGAGATTGAAGAGGATTGAGGTTTGGGGAGAGCCACCCCTAGGTTCGCCAGATTGCATCGGCTACCCGACAGACGTCGGCCATCTCCGCCACATCATGGACGCGCAGAATATCGGCATGGTGAGCGATCGCGGCACAGCAGGCGGCGGCCGTACCCCAGACGCGCTGCTGAGGATCGGGTTGGTTGAGAATATCGCCAATAAACCGTTTGCGCGATGGGCCGATCAGCAGTGGATAACCCAGGGCGCGTAAACGCGGAATGTGGCGGAGGATATCGAGGTTTTGCTCGTGGGTTTTAGCGAAGCCGATGCCTGGATCCAGAATAATGTTGTCGGGTGTGATGCCGGCAGCGATCGCCGCATTGGCCCTGGCTTGCAAAACATGGATGATGTCATCCACAACGTCGTCATAGTCGGTGAGCTGCTGCATGGTTTGGGGGGTGCCGCGTAGGTGCATGAGCACGATCGGTACACCCAACTGGGCAACGGTGGGCAGCATGGCTGCATCGTAGGTGCCCCCGGAGACGTCATTCACCAAGTTTGCTCCTGCTGCCACCGCCGCTTGCGCCACCGCGGCCTTGGTGGTGTCGATGGAGATGGGGATGGCGATCGCCGCCGATCCTTGGCGCAGGGCCTGAATCACCGGAATGACTCGCTGTAATTCTTCCTCTAGGGAAACAGGCGCGGCTTGGGGGCGCGTGGATTCACCGCCAATGTCGATTAAATCCGCTCCATCCTGAACCATTTGCTGGGCTTGGGCGATCGCCTGATCAAGGCTGGCAAACTGTCCGCCGTCGCTGAAACTATCGGGCGTGACGTTGAGGATGCCCATGATGTAGGTTTTGCTCCCCCACCTTTTCCAGTCGGGAGTGAGCGACGATTGATGGGCCGAAGCCGATGGTGAGGGGTGAGGGGTCATAGACTCTAAACCATGAAAAAAAACTAGGCTAGCATAGGCCAAACGTAACAATAAGGTAGCGCTGAGCCAATCTCATCGTTGATCAACGCTACACTACAGGCAGTTTTCCTCAGGGGTTGATGAGGAAGCCGGTCTGCTAGTTGAACTAATCATGGCTTTGAACCATACATAGATCTATCTGATACGGGGATTCTACCAATGATGCTTTCGAAAACCTTGGATTTTGTGGTGCTGCAAGATTGTCTAGAAGATGCCAACTATGCCTTGCAGACGGGCGATCGCCAAAAGGCAGAGGCCTATCTCAATACGGCTCGTCAAAGTTTACGCACCCTGGCAGCCGAACTGGTGGAGGCACGGGGACAAATTCGTGACCTAGAAGAGCAGTTGGAGCGCGGGGAATTTTAGGACGATTCGTGGGGAGGTTCTTGCTTGACGGTACTCAGGTACTGTCCTAAAAAGGGTAGACCGCCGATGGCGGGCAGCAGGTAGCGAGATGTGCAAAGCAGGCCTAGAGCAGCTCCGGTGGCGGCGCTAAAGTAGGGTTGGTAAAACAAAATCAAGGCGGCATCGCGAGTACCAACGCCAGCAAAGGTGAGGGGCAAGAGTCCTGCCAAAATAGCGAGGGGCGATAGGGCCAGATTGGCTAAGAAAGGGGTTGAGGCCCTCAGCGCCAGGATGAAAAACCAAATCTGCAGGAGGTGTAAAAACCAAATGACGATGGAGGTGAGGGTGATGCGCAACAGTTGACGGCGATCGCCCCAAAAGTAGCTGTGCATCTCACCCCAGGCATGGCTGAGTTTCACCAGCTTGGGGTGTATGGTTTTGGGAGCAATGCGTCCTAGGGTGCGAAAGCTCCACTGGGCTATCGTCGGCGAACTCAGCAGCAGAATCCCCAGCAGCAAACCGCTGACCACAGCGAGGGTCATGATCCAAAACAGCCAGTCTTTGTTGGGATAGAGCATCAGCCCAAAGACGCACCAAAGCAATAGCGAGAGAAGATCGCAGGCTTTTTCAAACACCACCAGGGAGAGTGCTAAGGATCCACTCAGGTGACCGCGATCGCGCATGAAGTAGGCTTTGGCAATGTCGCCCATTTTGGAGGGCAGCACCATATTTAAGGTACTGGCGGCTAGAATCAGCCGGTTGGATTCGCCCAGACCTAGATGAACCTTGGCGGGCACCAACTGCTGTAGTCGCCATGCCGTCAACAGGGTGAGGGGAATGACCATGCCCAAACTGATGGCCATCCACAGGCGATCGCAGTCCTGAAACACCTGTACGAGACCCTCTAGGTCAATGCGCTGGTAGATAACGACTAGAATAATCAGGCTAACGCCAAGGGAAATCAACCGTTTCATAGCATCTAGGGCGAGATAGATGGGCAAAGGCTAGCCGCAGGCATGGATGGCGGACAGCTTTCGAATCGTACACTGGCGAGTCAGCGGATAGTTGGGGGATCGCTACATAGATTGTCCCCGAGCGACCATGCCCACAAACTAGGACATGCATGATGAACTCAGAGCACTACGCCCTCGGCATTGATTTCGGCACATCTGGGGCGCGGGCGATCGCCCTTGATCCATCTGGCGCGATCTTAGCTTCTAGGCGGGTGACGGTGGCGCTAGGAGATCCGGCCCAATGGGCTGAGCAATGGCGGCAGTCTCTCGTTCAGCTTTTGGGGCAGCTTCCCCTGACGGTGCGGCAAGGGCTGGGGGCGATCGCTCTCAATGGTACGTCGGGGACGGTGCTGTTGTGTGATGCCCAGGGGCAGCCGGTGACGGAGCCGCTGCTGTACAACGATAGTCGCGGTCAGGTGGTGATAGACGACCTGAGGGCGATCGCGCCTCCAGATCATCCGGTGATTAGCGCTACCTCCAGTCTGGCGAAATTACTATGGTGGGGCGATCGCGGCTTGACCCAAGACGGCCCTCTCTACCTGCTGCATCAGGCCGATTGGCTAGCCTTCCATCTCCACGGCATTCTTGGCCTCAGCGATTATCATAATGCCCTGAAGCTAGGCTACGACGTGGCGGGCGATCGCTATCCCGATTGGTTTCAAACCCTGCCAGCGGCGGTGCAGTCTGTGCGTCTACCGCAGGTGCTGACGCCTGGCTGCCCCATTGCCTGTCTAACGCCAGCGATCGCCCAAGAGTTTTCCATCCCCGAGAGCTGCGAGGTTTGTGCGGGCACCACCGATAGCATCGCGGCATTTTTGGCCAGTGACGCGGCGGAACCTGGCCAGGCGGTCACCTCGCTGGGATCGACCTTGGTACTCAAGCTGCTCAGCCAGACCCGCGTGGATCGGGCAGCGGAGGGAATTTATAGCCATCGTTTTGGCGATCGCTGGCTGGTGGGGGGAGCGTCGAATACTGGGGGAGCGGTGCTGCGGCAGTTTTTTGATGATCAAGCGATCGCCCATCTGAGTCAGCAGATCGATGCTGCGGTTCCTAGCCAGCTCGACTACTATCCGCTGCCGGGGCCAGGAGAACGCTTTCCTGTGGCGGATCCCCATCTGCTGCCGCGCCTCACGCCCCGCCCCCCTGAAGACGCTCTGTTTCTCCAGGGCATCTTGGAAGGCATAGCCCGGATTGAGGCCCTGGGCTATCAGCGCTTGGTGGATCTAGGTGCTTCGCCCTTGACCCAGGTCTATACGGCGGGCGGTGGGGCCCAGAATCCGACCTGGACGGCCATTCGCGATCGCCTGCTCCCCGTACCTGTGAGCCCTGCTGCGCAAACCGAAGCTGCCTATGGAGTAGCGCGCTTAGCGCAGCGTCGTTCCTTGCATCCAGCCTAACTGGAGGTGATTTGGGCGGCTAACCAGAGGCGGCTTTGGGGACTGCTTTGCTGAGAGGCGGAGTGGGACAGCATATACCAGCCCACGGCGATCGCAATTCCTAGGGCAGCCAGGGCCGTCAAGATGGAAATAACGTCCGGTAGCCAGTTGGGCGTGGAGGCAACCGGCGCATGGATCACGGGCGATCGCGGTCGTGGCGACGAGTTGGATTGAATGCGGGTGGAGGTTTGAATGTAGGTGCTATGGGAACTGGATGAGGCATTGACTGCCAGGCGGGCCCGCGTGCCCGATGAAATCCGCATTTCTTGAATTTTTTGAATGATCGGAATAGGGCGCTGCCCCGTTTGGCTCCACTGCAAGAGCATGGCTCCATTGATGGCACAGAGGTTGGGCACCTTCATGCTGTAGATACGCTGCATCATGGCGCGATCGCTGACCACAAGAACCACCAAATGCGTCGGGTTATCCTCGGCAAGACCATAGGCACATCGCGCTACCGCTAGCCCAATCCGGTTGCGTTTGGTCAACGCTTCGCCGCTAGAGGAGCGTAGGGCCGGATGATGGGCGATCGCATCACTGATGTGCCACTGACAGTCTCGATAGAAGCGGTTAAATTCTCGGGCAACCCGTTCTAGGTCAGGGTCGGGAGCCCGTTCGTGGAGAAACCGCATTTCTTCGTGGATGATTTTGGGGACATAGCACGTTCCCACCCGGGCAAAGCCCATCCACTCTCGCGTATTCGTTGCCGATAACGTACTGAGATCTAGAACGACTTCAACGGGTGGGATTGCAGTTGCCATGGTTATCCTCCTATGCCCAGGCGTCCGGCTAAGGCCGGCGTCACTGGAAGTAATGTTGCAGCCATTAAGAAGAAAGCTAGAAGACCCAGGGCTGCCCTGGCATCATCGGGTTCAGAAAGTTCTTCTAAGCAAGGACGCTCTAGACCACGCTGTAGAAATAGAATCAACACAGCCCAGTAGAGCGCAAGGGGGTTGGCAAAGGTGGCGATGCCCAACACAATTAGCGTGATAATCGTTGACCACCGGGCAACCTTGCGTCCGTAGACCGCCTGCATCACTCGACCACCGTCTAGCTGTCCAGCGGGCATGAGATTGAGGGCGGTAATCACCAAACCTAGCCAACCTAGAATCGTCAGCGGATGGATGCTAACGATACTTTGCTGTAGCTCGGCACCCAAGACGATGCGGGCTAACATGCCCACCAAGATCGACCCTTGGAAAAACTCCGTAGGCACTTGAAACAGGCTGCCAGGGCCCGACAGCACGAGACCGATCACCAAGGCCACGAGGGACAACACTCCACCTACCGCCGGCCCAGCCAAGGAAATATCGAACAAGATGCTGCGGTTTTTCAGCAATGTTTCAAAGCGGGTGAGGGCTCCAAAGGAGCCAATCTGCCAGGTGGGAATGAAGAACGGTGGACTGAGACGCACCTGATAGCGTTCGGCCGTCAGCCAATGCCCCAGTTCGTGGGCGGCCAAAATCAGCACAATGCCGATGCCTAGGGGAAAGGCTTCCGAGTAGCGACTGATTTCGTTGAGCAGATCAAACCCCAAAAATAGCCCGGCCGTTTCCATGCAGGTGGCAAAGGTGAACAGCGCTAGCAGCAAAGCAATCAGCCGCTGGGCGGTGGTGCTGGGCTGGGGGCCATTGCGGCTCGGTAACACCACAATCGTAGGTCGGCTATCGGGAGCTGGCACTAAAAACAGGTTATAGCGATCGCCCACTCGTTCTTTGAGGCTGCTGCTGAGGCGCTCATGCACGTCGGCTGCTTCGCCCCGCAGGTTCCCTTTAAAGATGACGCCTTCTTGGTAGGGTAGGGTTTCCGTAGCAAAAAAGGTATCAATGCCAAAGATGCCCTGCACCGCTTTCAAGTCTTCAGCGGGCATGGGAATCACGTCGAGGCTGGCGGTCTCCTCCGACGGTGTGACTGACTTGGCAGATGACCCCTCGGGTGTTTCATCCGTAGACGATGCTGGATCGAAGGACGAAGCAGATGGGGCTGTCGAGTTTTTCAACATAGCCATTTTTTCTTGAACCTGGGGATCTTGGCTGAGCGATCGCAGCCGCCGTCCCAGAAGCACATACCCAGTGATGGAGATCAGTAGCAGGAGTAAAACCGCTGCTAAGTTGAGATAGATGCCAACGGCAAATAGCGCAAAGAAGAGCAACCAAGGAGCCATGAGCAGGACGGATTGCAGCCATGCTAAGATGCCAAACTTGCCGAGGGGTAGCGATCGGTATAGCCCCCACCCCAATACACCCAGCGCGATCAATAGGATCAGAACAGTAACCATATCTATCGTTTCCCTGTCTTACGACAGAACCTGTTGAAGTTCACTACATCTTCTATGGTTACGCGGATAGGGCCCGAATTTGAAGATGCTGGCTGTGAGAACAGAGCAGAAACCTAGATTTCGTGATCAGATGTGGGCCTAGGGGTGTGCAATTTGGGATCAAAACAACACCCTGGTGGATGCTGGAGAACGTTGATCCGAGAGACTTGTTCGACAAAATGCTGCTAAGCGGCGATCGCCTCTAGCTTGGCGCGCCGTAACAACGATGAACCGTTGCGTGTTGCATCCTAAGGACACAGACTCGGGTAGATAGGGATTGAAGTGATGATGGTTGTCCATTGCCCCCTGCTGATGAAGGCAATGGGGGGTTTAAGTCCCCATTGTAGTAGCTGAATGGGGAGTCGTCCTGTAGTTGCTCTAAGGTCGTCTCCCCATGACGATCGCCCTGATGGTGGAATGATGAAATGAACCGATCGAAGAAGATGCGATGCTGCCAACCTGCCCGGTCACCTAGGTAGTCTGCCTTGAGGTGAACAGAACCTGCTCATGCATCAAATGTGACACCGTGGTGAACGGCACGGGTGGCCCCCAATGGATAGGGAAGAACCGGCGGGCTCGGTTAACGCTGTTGCTGTAAGGGCGTTGAACCCTTGACGAGCTTTCCAGGCTAAACGCAAGCCAGCCTTGGTTGAACTAAACCTTTTATGAAGTAAGTTCAGTAAAAACACCCTGGTGGTAGTGAGCGCCAGTTTAATTGTTCTGCGATCGCTCTATGAATATCGATAACATGCACCCTGATTTCTAAGTATAAACCCTGAGAATAGCGATCGCTTCACAAAAGATATCGCAAAATGTACGCATATGCACGGCCTGCCTGTTCGTCGATGTTAGCAAATATTCGTGAATTTGCGTAGATGCCATGGGCTGATTAATGGGTTGATGAATCCTTCAGGGTGGCTGAATGTTGATCTAGGGCTTGACGCAGTTGACCCTGATGCTGTGCTAGGAGGCGATCGCCTGCCTCGGCATCTAAGCCAGTCCAGTGCATCAGTAGGGCTAACTTCACTTGCCGACCGCTACGTTCCAGCAGCAGGGCCGCCTCAGGACGGCTGAGATCTGTCAAGTCTTGTAACATCCGCAGGGCGCGATCGTGGAGCTTATTGTTGGTCACGGCTACATCTACCATGCGGTTGCCGTAGACCTTGCCTAGCTGCACCATGACGCCGGTGGACAGGATATTGAGGACGAGTTTGGTGACCGTGCCGGCCTTGAGGCGGGTGGATCCGGCTAAGATTTCGGGGCCCACCAACAGCCGAATATCAACATCTACCTCGATGGCGAACTGATCCTGGGGTACGCAGGCGATAAAAATCGTATGGGCTCCCCGTTGGCGGGCCGCCTGGATAGCTCCATGGACAAAGGGCGTGGTGCCGCCGGCCGTGATGCCCACCACTACATCCAAATCGGTTACCTGGCGATGGGCGATCGCTCCTGCACCGTCTTCCTGCCGATCTTCCAAATCTTCGGAACTGCGCACTAAGGCCGCCGCTCCCCCAGCAATGATGCCCTGCACCAATTCTGGCGGTGTGCAAAAGGTGGGGGGGCATTCTGCGGCATCTAGGACGCCCAGACGGCCGCTGGTGCCAGCGCCCACATAAAACAGTCGTCCTCCCTGCCGGAGGCACTGGGCCGTCAGGTCAATGGCTTGGGCGATCGCGGTTTCGGCCGAGGCGATCGCTTCCAAGACGCGGTAGTCTTCTTGGTTGAACAGTTGAACCAGCTCTAGGGTGCTGAGCTGATCCAGGGTTTGGCTATTGGGATTGGCCTGCTCGGTGAGCAGATGACCGCGTTCGTTGAGGTGGGT
The DNA here is from genome assembly GCF_016888135.1 of Leptolyngbya sp. CCY15150. Lineage (NCBI taxonomy): Bacteria > Bacillati > Cyanobacteriota > Cyanophyceae > Leptolyngbyales > Leptolyngbyaceae > Leptolyngbya > Leptolyngbya sp. CCY15150. Next base: position 10,174 of record NZ_JACSWB010000145.1, on the reverse strand, counting down.
GAGGTTGGGGGAAGAGTTGGCCATGATCAGTCACTATGGGGTATGCGGTAGACGATGAGAGAGAACCGGGCAGCTAGAGCAAACCTTGGCGTTGGTGAATCGCGATATGATTTGCGCTAACGAACCGTGAGCATCTTGCTCACCTTCTGATGTCATATCTTCATTCAGCAACGCCCAAACCTGTTAGCTAGAGCAGACCTTCGAGCCGCTTCCGCAGTCGTTCTAGCTCATCGGCAGAAAAGCCACCCTCTTGGTTGACCGGCTCCGGTTTGGCGGTGCCGTCGGGTTGCCAATCGGTGGAGGGGGCGTTGGTATCGGGTGGCACTTCAAGGGTGCCAGCGGGAATGTGTTTACATTCATAGCCTGCCCCCAGGCAAAATTCTTCAATATCGTCGGATTCAAACGCTTCCACCGTGGGGCTGCCAAAATCCTGGGCTTCCAGCATCAGGCTGTAGCGTATGGCGTCATCTTCATGTTCAAACATCAACACAATGTTGCGATCGCTCACCTTGAGGGTGTGGATGCCCTCGTTGCTGGTGCCAGCGTTAAATAAAAGAACAAATACCTGCATAATATCTCGACCTTCTCAGTCCCATAACTCAATCCTGTAGTAGATAGCCTACCCTGTTGCTGCCCCTCCTATCTATGGTCTCCTAGGTTGGCCCAATGGTTGGCTCCAAGGGGTTGATTCAGAGAGCCGACCTGGTAGGCCTGGGCGATCGATTCACGAAGATCCATGTCAAACATTTGTATTTTGCTAGGTTTCTGGGAAGAATAGCAGCATTGTTGCCCTACAATTGCCGTGAATGGCGATCGCAGACGGGAGGCGACCTAGCGGCGTTGAGACTAAACTCCCGAGTGCATCATTCTGCTGCATGGGTACATCCCCACTGATCTAGGCAACAACTCTAGGCAACGACCTGTATTAAACCTGTAGGATTGTGACTCACTATGCCCAGAACCCCCACGGAATACGCTGTACATATTTTTATGGACGGTGGACATCGGGAAGAAATTCGCTTTCCCACGATCCAAGAATTTCAAAAGTGGTACAGCGGTGAGCTTGTGCCCAAGTCATCGTCCGATGAGTTCATTAGTGTCCCCATCAAAAACATTCAGGGGGAATATATGGTGGTTCGTCCATCCCGGATTATTGGGATTCGGGTAGAACCCTACTTTAGTTCTAGTGTCGATCGCTTTTAATGATCATGGCTCGTTGGATGATGGCATGGGGGGCGGCAACGGCGGTTGGCATGGTCAGCTTAGTCCAGCCAGCCCAGGCTACGGAGCAGCCGCTGCGCCCAGTTTCTGTCGATCAGTTAGTCGATCAGTTACACATGGATCCATCCCTAGGCTGGGATGGGCAACTCTGGGGCGAGGGGTTGCAGACCGATGATCTGGACTCTCACCTGGTTTGGCAGAGCGATCGCACGGCCCTGCTGGCGGCTATCCACCAGTCTTTGGTTTATTTGCAAACACCAGCGGCGGTAGCAGCCTACGACAACTACCCCATTCCCGGCATCACGCGGGATCGGGTGCGTCGCAGTTTAGAACGATTTCGCGAGCTGCTGCTGACCTCCTCATCGGGGACAGCGCTGCAGACCGCGGTGATGCAGGAGTTTGATTGGTATCAAGCCATTGGCACCGATGGACTGGGATCCGTAGACTTCACCGGCTATTTCGAGCCGGTCTATGCCGCTAGCCGTGTACCCACCGCCGAGTATCGCTATCCCCTCTACCGCCGTCCGCCAGATTTAGAGCAATGGGCAGAGCCCCATCCTACGCGCCAGCAACTGGAAGGGAGTGATGGTCTAGGTGGTTCATCGGGGCGCTTGCAGGGGCTAGAACTGGTGTGGCTGCGCGATCGCTTAGAAGCTTTCTTGGTGCAGGTGCAGGGGTCGGCGCAACTGCAGTTAACCGACGGCACCATCATGACCGTGGGCTATAACGGCCGCACCGAGTATAGCTACACCAGCCTGGGGCGAGAACTGGTCAATGACGGCAAGTTCAGCCTGGAGGAACTAACGCTGCCTATGGTGCTGGATTATTTCCGCACCTATCCCGACGAGCTAAGTCGATACATTCCCCGCAATCAGCGGTTTGTGTTTTTCAGCGAAACCTATGGCTCAGCGGCGACCGGCAGTCTGCGGGTGCCGGTGACGGCCGATCGCTCCATTGCCACCGACAAAACCCTGATGCCGCCGGGAGCCCTGGCCATGATTCATACGGTGCTGCCCTATGCGACGCCCTCGGGAGACCTAGAATCCCATCGGGTGAGCCGCTTTGTGCTCGACCAAGATACTGGCGGCGCGATCGTCGGGCCGGGGCGTGTGGATATCTTTTTGGGAACCGGTGTGGTGGCGGGCGATCGCGCTGGCTTGGTGAATACGCCGGGGCAGCTTTACTACCTCCTCCTGCGCCACTAAGATCCCCAAACAGCAAGCGTCCCGATGATTCAAGATCGTCGGGACGCTGAGGTGGTCTAGAGATGATCCGACTCCCGGCTGAGGAGCGATCGCTCCTGGCCCGAGAGAGTCGGATCCCTCAGTCTTAAGCCGTGAGGGTTTGCTTGCAGAGGAGGGCATCGCGGGTGCCTACCATGCCAGCCACGAGCCGATCGAGCTCCTCTCGGGTGTGGCGAGCATTCACCGTAATCCGCATTCGGGGCTTGGCAATGAACCAAATGGGCGAAATCCAGATGCCGTAGTCATTCATGATCTTCTGCCCAAATTCCTTCGGGTTGATCTCCGGCGGCAGCAACACAGGCACCACGTTGGTTTCGCCGATAGCATCGAAGCCTAGATCCGTCAGGCGCGATCGCAGATAGCGGGTATTCTCATGCAGGCGACCCACCAGCTCGGGGGTTTGGCGCACTTGGCGAATACTTTCTAGGGCAGCGGCGGTGGTTGGAGGCGGCAGGGAGATGGTGCCTATGGATGTGGGTGACACATTCAGCAACGGCTTCAGCTCTGCCACGTGGCTGCTGATGGCAGCTCCGGCCGAGGCGGCAAACTTGGAGAAGGTGGTCATAATCAACGGAATCACGCCGCGCTCGATGGCGTGCTGGGGCAGCAAGCCAAAGTGTTCGTAGATGCCGCGACCGGTGGCACCGAGGGCTCCGCTGGCATGGGCTTCGTCCATCACCAAAACGCTGCCTTCGTAGTGAGACATGATGTCGATCATCTCCGGCAAGGGAGCGATGTCGCCATCCATGGAGAAGACGGCATCGGAAATCACCATAATGCGATCGTCGGGACGTACGTAGCGCTTCATCTTGCGGGCTAGGTCGTCCATGTCGCAATGGCGATAGGCGCGAACTCTCACCCGAGGGCTATGGCCAAACAGCTTGCCGGAGCGGGTGCCGGCGTTGGAAATGGCGGAGACGATGCAGCCGTGGTTGAGCACATCGGTGAAGATAATGGTCTCGCGGGTATGCTGAAACCCAGGCACGGGGATGGCTAGATGGCAAAAGGCATCCATCAAGGCTTGCAAAGCCATCCAGGCATTTAGGAAAAGCTGGGTGTGTTCAAGGTGCTTGAACTCAGAAATTTCGTTTTCTAGCTGGCGATGGAGGTCAATCCGCCCACTCAGCACCGAGCAGGAGCTATTGGAGGTGCCGTATTGCAGGATGGAATCAATGGCAGCCTGCTGGACGGCTGGATTTTGCGTGAGCCCCAACACATCATTGGTGCAAAAGGTTAAAACCGTGCGGCGATCGCCTGTTGCAGCATCTTCGATATCAACTAAATTGCCATCTTTGCCGTGACAAATAAATTCCTCGGGGTCTAACCCGCTTTCATACCATTTTTGAACGTACTCTTTAACAACTTGCACAGTAAACTCCCCTCACCTTGTGTTATCGGTAACATTGTGCCTCTGCGATCGCGACATGGATATTGGCTAGGCGAAGTTGGCCAAGCGGCTGCCAATGCTGGATACAAGAGGTTGCTCCAATCGAGATTTTGCCATCAAACGGACGGATCTGTAATCCTCGGCGTAACCGTTTACTCAACTGAACTCCGTAGTGCCATCACCCCACTCTAGCGACTAAAAGCTGACGCTCATTGTACTAAGCCCTCTAGGGATGGCGTCTCAACCGCGTTCGACATCACAGCCTCGATGGTAGAGGATGCCCCGATCGATGAACGTGCAGCGTGTTGGTTTTGCGACTGACCAGAAGAATGACTTGATTGTTGCACAAATTGTTCATATTGCCGGACTGTCAGACGCTGAAGTGCCAGAATAGCGGGGTTGATCTCAACATAGCGACGGCTAGGATGCCGTAGATAGGCTTGCTGCTCACTTTCCATCATTTCGACATCCTGGCGGAGGAACCGCTGGAGCAGAAATCGCTGAATGAAATCACTCAAAACCGGTCGAATCGGATTTAAGAGCCACTGGGGCAGCTTCACGCGGAAGAAAAATAGCGCAAAGGAACGACTTTCCGTAGGGCCAACGGGCGATCGCATCAGATAGAGCGACGACACACCCTTGAGTGCGCTAGCAAAGTGGGGGTATCGATATTGCACCGCAATCGGCAGAGTGGTAACTTCATCGGCGCGATCGCTTAATCCTAAAAACTTGGCCAATCGACCTTTATAGGACACCTGATATTCTGCCCGCACCAAGTCGTCTGTTTGCTTCAGGTCTAATAAAACCGGATCAAACCAGCCTTGGAGTTCTTCGTGCAAAAAGCCATGGAAAACATCCATCGCATTTTCGTTACAAATGGTGAAATGGGCCTTGAAGTGGGCCGTCACCGGCACCATCAGCCAACCCATATCGCCATACTCCGGCACGGAGGGAATGTCGTGGGCCTCCACTTGGTCAGCATCACCCGGAAAGACCCAGAGCAGGTTGTATTTTTCCTGAATGGGGTAGCTGCGAGCATTCGCACAGGGCAATTTCTGTTCATCAGGCAGGTAGGGAATCTTGGCACAGGCTCCCGTATCGCCATTAAATTCCCAGCCGTGGTAAGCACAGGCAATGTGTTTACCGTGGACTTTGCCCTTATGCAGGGCGACGCCGCGATGGGGACAGGCATCCTCCAACGCATGAAGTTGACCCTCCTGATCGCGGTAGACTGCGATCGCTTGTTGCCAGACCATAACGGGCATGATCTGACCGGGCTTGAGCCGGTCGGCCCATCCAACGGGATACCAGTGATTGGGGTTGATGCCCACTGTGCGAATCACATTCTGGACAGTCTGCCCCTTGAGAGCTGTCGCCAATTCCATCTACGCTGCTATCCTTGCAAATCTTTACATTGCTGATCTTAAGTGTAGTATCTCTTTTCCCAAGAATGGGTTGGCAGTATACCGCCCGTCTAACTGTCACATGGGTTGTGCCATGGTCGCAAATTGGCACAATAGCCGGAGCAAAGGTAGAAGAATGTGTTGATGGGCTGCGGTTTCCGGGCGGATCGACTTAGGATCTTGAGGGAAAACCACGATGCTGGAGCGTGATCAACATAAGTTCGACAATGATCATCCTGGGCAAGCGGGCATGGTTGCACAGGCTAGGCGGTGACGGGTTGAGGTTTCATGTCGGAGCAGCCTGATCCAAAGCTGAGCCAAGTGGTTTGGGCTGTATTGGGTAGCCCCGATTAGTATGGCATGGTGATCAGGCTGGCGGGATCGAAGTGAATCGGCCAGGGAAGGGGGCGATGCTGTAGGCGATTCCATTGCTCTCGGTAGAGCTCTGCTTGGAGATGGTAATCCTGGGGAGATTGGGGTTTGCTGTGGAGCTTGATGTAAACCGTGACCCGGTGTTGAGTTTCTATGGTCATGGCTAACCAACCCAGGTAGGTATTGCTCTGATCGGTGGTTTGCGGGAACTTAATGTGATGGGCGCGCAACCCCACATAGCCCAATTTAGACGCCATGGGGTTGGTCACCTGCAGGCAGCAGCCCCAGTCCAAGGCGTCGATATGGTGCTCATCGACTCGCCGCGCTTGGGAAAAGTTTTTACATTCCGTGATCTGCGCCACTTCAACGGTGGGCGGTCGCTCAAAGATGTCTTGTTTGCTGCCCTCTGCCAGAATTTGTCCGCCGGAGAGCACCAGCAAATGGTTGCAGACTCGGTAGGCTTCTTCGAGTTTGTGGGTGATAAAGATCGTGATGCCTTGATAGTGGGACAGCAGCTCAATCAATAATTTTTCGATGTGACTGCGCAGATAGCTATCGAGGGCCGATAGAGGTTCATCCAAGAGGAGAATGTCCGGTTGAATGGCCATGGCTCGGGCCAGGGCCACCCGCTGCTGCTGCCCGCCCGAGAGTTGATGGGGGTAGCGATCGCCCATCCCGGACAGGTCAATCATGTCTATATACTTCACAACCTCTGCGGCGCGGCGCTGTCGTGGAATGGCCTGCATCCCAAAGGCAATATTTTGGGCAACGGTGAGGTGGGGGAACAGGGCATAGTTTTGGAAGACTAGGCCCACGCGGCGATCGCGACTAGGGACATTAATGCCTTGCTCCGAGTCGAACAACACCCGATTGTTGAGCACAATGCGTCCTCGGGAGGGCGTTTCTAACCCGGCAATACACCGTAGGGTGATGCTTTTGCCTGATCCGGAGGCTCCCAAAATCCCCAAGGGTTCAGCCTTGGCGTGAACGTGAACCTTGAGGTGAAACCCAGGCACCTGCTTTTCAACGGCAACGCTGAGATGAGCTGCTTCCTGGGCAGAGGGGGATGACGAGACGAGGGCGAAGGTCGGTTTGGCATGGGAGTCTGGGTCTCGGGGCACGATGGTTGACGGTATGCCAAACAGGCTGCTCTTTAAGCGTTTGAAGAAGATCCAGTTAAACCCAAGGGTGACGAGGCCATGGGCCATGCTTGGCTGATGGGAGCGGGGCCGGTTCCCATAGTTAATGCCGGCGATCACGAGCAGGGATAGGGCCACCATTAACACTACCCAAACCAAGGCAACCCCCATGCGCCCCGACTCCGCCGCAAAGAAAATGGCAATGGGGATTGTTTGGGTGATGCCAGGAATGCTGCCGCCCACCATCAAGGTTGCCCCAAATTCACCCAGGGCTCGGGCAAAGGCTAACACCGTTCCGGCTAGGAGACCCGGCCAGGCCAAGGGCAGTAAAATCTGCCAGAAAATGCGCCATTCGGATGCCCCTAGCGTGCGGGCAGAGCTGATCAGCGTTGGATCAACTTGCTCGAAGGCGCTCAGCACGGTTTTGTACATCAGGGGAAAGGCCACCACCGTTGCCGCGATCACCACTGCTGTCCAGGTGAAGATCACGGTGATGCCGAAGGGGGCGATCGCCCGACCAATGGGGCCATGTTTACCTAGCAGCAGGAGCAGTAAAAAGCCCACCACCGTCGGCGGCAGGACGAGGGGAAGGGTGAGGATGCCGTCAATGAGCCCCCGAGCGCGGCCGCGATAGCTGAGCATCCAGCGGGCGCTGAGGATCCCTAGAATCACAACAAGAAGGGTGGCTGAGAAGGCGGTTTTGAGGGAAATCCACAGCGGTGCAAGGTCGTTGGGCATCATGGTTCAGCCTAGAGGAAGGCCAGGAGCGATCGCGTTGTTGGCATAGGTGAGAGAGGGTCTAATTCAGAGACATGCCGTGGGGAGGCTGGCGCTAGTCTGCCATGGTAAATCCGTAGTCTTCAAAGATGGCCACGGCTGTGTCGCTGGAGAGAAAATCGACAAACGCTTGAGCGGCTTCCCCATGGTCGCTGGTGGCAACCACGCCGACCGGATACAGGATCGGTGAGTGCATGTCTGCTGATGCTGTACTGACCACTTCAACTTGGTCAAACAATCTGGCATCGGTGGCATAGACTAACCCTGCATCGACATTGCCCGTGGCAACGTAGGACAGCACCTGCCGCACGTCTTTCCCAAAGACCAGCTTGGGTTGCAGAGCATCAAACATATTGAGGCTGATCAGCGTTTCTTTGGCATAGCCCCCGGCGGGCACGCTGTCTGGCTCACCTATGGCTAGCTTACTGACGCGATCGCTGCCCAGATCCTCAAAGCTGCTCACGCCTGATTGATCTGCCCGCACGATCAACACCAGGGTATTGAGCAATAGATCTTGGCGTGAGCCGGGCAGAATCATGTTCTGCTCTTCCAGGTCGTCCATCCATTGATCTGAGGCGGACAAAAAGATATCGGCTGGTGCGCCTTGGCTAATCTGCTGAGCTAGGGAGCCGGAGGATCCAAAGTTATAGGTGATGGCCACGTTGGGAACTGCGGTTTGATAGGCCGTTTGGATGTCCTGCATGGCATCCTGCACGCTAGCCGCCACCGAGATCGTGAGTTCAACGGTGTCTGGATCTGTGGTGTCTGTGCTTGATGCGGGGATGGACGGATTCTCCGCTTGAACGCAGCCTACTGTCGCTAAGCCAAGGATGACGGTCAGCAGCGACAGGTTTGAACGGCGGTAGGTTTGCATGGCGATCGCTCTCCTACTCAACGGCCAACATGACGTTCGATGCCTTCACCAAGGCGCAAACTTCCTGACCAACCGCGAGGTTTAACCGCTCGCTGGATGTTTTGGTAATTACCGAAACAATCTCAAGATCTGGGGCAATGTCAATCACAACTTCGACGTTGACCATCCCTGGGATGATCTCTTTGATGGTTCCAGTCAGAGCATTACGGGGACTGTATTTCATGGTGAGTCTCCAATCCTAGAAGACAATATATTTACCTAATGTCAATTCTACTGGCGTCTTTTAGAAAAACCGTGTTGCTGAGTACAAACCGCAGATGGGGTTGTTTGAGTCGGGAGGGCAGGCAAGGGCTCACCCGCCAGAATGGAGAAATGGTAGGGGATGGGGCACTTATAATAATGTTTCAATGGATTCCCTTGGTAATGCTGTGAAAGATGAGCTACGCAATGGCTTAAAGCAGACTCGGCTACGCTTAAGACTTAGTCAGCAAGACCTAGCGTCTATGGCGGGTGTGAGTCGTCAAACCATTGGCGGTGTTGAGTCGGGTCAAACGTCCCTATCTACGACGGTGGCGCTGCGGCTAGCCAAGGCTTTGGGCTGTCGAGTGGAGGATCTATTCTGGCTGGATCAAGAGGCAGCTCAGGTGGAAGCCATGCCCACCCAGGCGATGGCGGTGGGAGAAGCGTTGCGGGTGAGCTTGGCGAAGATTGGCGGCCAATGGGTGGCCCATCCCTTGGTGGGGGCCGATGCCTTTCGGGTGGATCTGATTCCTGCCGATGGAGAAGCCATGCGCCACAGCAACCAGGAGACGGTGGCGGTGACCCTGCTGGATGATCCGGTGAACCTGCTGAATACGGTGGCGGTGGCGGGCTGTTCGCCGGCTATGTCTCTGTGGGCTAGGGCGGCAGAGCGCTGGCACCCAGGGTTACGGGTGCATCTCACCTTTGCCAACAGCATGGTTGCCTTAGACCGTTTGATGCGGGGTGAGGTGCATATTGCTGGCGTGCATCTCTACTGTCCCCATACGAAAACTTTCAATGTGCCGTTTGTGCAGCAGGCGCTCCAAGGGCAGACGGCGGTGCTGATTAATTTAGGAATTTGGCAAGAGGGGATGCTGGTGGCTCCTGGCAATCCGAAAGCTATCCAGACCGTTGCTGACCTAGCGCGCCCCGATGTCACCTTGATCAATCGTGAGCCGGGATCGGGAAGTCGTCACTTGCTGGAGCAGGTTTTATCGGCGGCAGCGATCGCCCCCCAGTCGGTTGTCGGGTTCGATCATGTGGTGCATTCTCACCATGATGTGGCGGATGCCATCCTGGCTGGCGAGGCGGATGTGGGCATGAGTGCGGCTTCGGTGGCGGAGATGTTCAAGCTGGAGTTTCTGCCCCTGCGCCGATCTCATTACGATCTGGTCACGTTACAGGCCTATCTTGATGATCCTCCGGTGCAGCACCTGCTAGGTACGCTGGGCCACCGGCGGGTAATTTCCCAGCTCGAACGATTAGGTGGCTATGACACTCATTTAACGGGTGAGGTGGTGGCTACGGTGGAACCCACGCGGCCGCTAGGGGGCTTGCAGAGCGATCGCCCTTCGTAACGCTTCCAAGGCCCCTTGGGGTAGACCGGTTGCTGTTGGTGGCCCAACAGATGACAGCGGGGCCAGCAATTCTCAGTATGACGATTCAACTGGTATTGGGCGGGATGTCTAGCTCTAGACCTTCCAGCATGAAGGTGAGCAGATGATCCCAACTGTCGA
>NZ_JACSWB010000144.1 GCF_016888135.1 Leptolyngbya sp. CCY15150 | reverse complement strand
TGACCATCTTGATTGCCTCACCCTGTTCTCGCCTCTGTGCCTAGCCTAGCCAATTGTCTCCTCTTTCTCCAGCTAGTTTTGCCGCCCTAGAAAAAAAAACCGCGCACAGGGCACGGTCGTAGGAGCATAATTCACGAATAAAATGTAGTCACACCTGATGGTAAGAAACAGTGACGAGTCAGGAACGTCCAACAGATGAGTTGTTCATGTTGCTGAACATGTCTGTATTATTAGGGCGATCGCTCTTCAGGGTCGTGATGTATCTCTAGATGCTCCGTGATATTACGTTGTATTTTGTGTGACGCAGATCAGCTTGTAGGGCTGATCTCACCACCAGCTACGCCCAAGCTAAGGCCGTGAGCCAGTCTAGAATCGCGCTGTTGACCTCCTCTGGGCGTTCATCATGGGGGCAGTGTCCCGTCTTGGCGATCGCTTGAAAAGTCACTGAAGGAGTAGCTCCAGTCTCACGCTGAGCAGCGAGGTCTTGGTAAAGTTTGGATCCTGCAATGGGCGTCCAGGGATCGGCTTCCCCCCAAAGAACCAGGAGGGGTTGCTGAATCTGGGGCAGCAGGTCGCTGGGGCGGGGGCCGGCGGGGGCAGTCAAAATAGAGGCGAATACTTTCTGGGCACCGGGGTCGCAGGAGGGTTCGTAGAGGATATCAATCAGGTCATCGGTCACCGCTGTGGGGTCGCAGTAGACTTGCTTGAGGGTGCCGCGAATACGCGATCGCCGCCGGACTTGGTTGAACAACAGGGGCCCGAGAGCGGGAGAACTCACCAGTTTTGTGAATGTCCCCATCACCATCCGTAGCGGTAGATTCAGTTCGTCCGGGCGATGATTGAGACCCCCAGCACAGTTGAGTAAGACACCACCCGCCGCCGTCTGGGGCCGCTGTGCCAACATCATCATTGCCAGCAGTCCGCCGATGGAATTTCCCACCCACACTGCCGGCCGTTGGATGTGCTCTGTCCAAAAGTCGCTTAGGAGGTCATGCCAAAGATCTAGGCTATAGGCAAGGTCGGGCTTTGCGGACTTACCGAATCCCAGCAGATCGATGGCGAAGACCTGATAGCCAGCGTCGGCCAAGACGGGAATATTCTTCCGCCAGTGACCAATGGAAGCACCAAAGCCATGGATGAGCACGAGGGGTTGACCACTGCCCATGACGGTATAGCAGATGGTATGGTCGCGCCACTGCCAGGTAAGGTTAGGAAAAGCTAGGGTTGGCGAAATGGTGATTGTCACAGGGCTATTCTCTTCAATAAGGTAAGGTATTAGGCTAGGAGGCGAAACGTTGCTGGGGATTGATCATGGTGCCCAGGCTACGACTTGCATGACGTGGCTGAGTCTACGGTAGTGTTGCTGAATACAAGTATGAATTGCTCAATCTGCCCTAGGGAGAGCGGACAAGAAGTCTAGCTCCCTTCTCCCTAGGGAGAAGGGTTGGGGATGAGGGCAAATCATCTATCGATTCAGCAACGCTCTTGGTTGAACGCCTTGCCATGATGGGGATAGTTTCATTGTATCGAATTGTATCGAATTGTATCGTTCGGGCTAGGTGGCCAGCACGTCGATCTGATCGCCATGGTCAATGCATACCGTGGCGCTAGCCAACTGGAACGGACTCGCCCCGCCCCAGGTCACGCCAATACAGCCCGCAGCTCCTCCATACTTGGCCATGAGGATATCGGATTGGGAGTCGCCCACCACCAGGGTTGCGGCTGGATCAACGCCGAGGTGTTCACAGGCGCTATGGTAAAACTCCGCTTGAGGCTTACGGAGTTGCTCGGTGCTACCAAGGGCGATCGCCATGTACTCCTCTAGGTCGTAGCGTTTTAGGAAATCGTCTACCAAGGCAGGGCTGTCGGCGGAGAGGACGCCGAGGGTCACGCCAGACTGCTGTAGACGCTGGAGCAGGGGCTCCATGCCGGCAAAGGGGGGCGTATGGTCGGCTTTGCGGGGTAGGGTTTGGTCGGCTTCTCGAAAGCTAGCCTGCACCAGGGTGAGGGATTCGATCCACCCCCGTCCTGTTTCGGCAACGTAGGCCGCCGCCGCAATTTCATTGTCGTAGCGTGTGCCTAGGGCCATCAGTCCGCTGGGATCTAAGCGATCGCCCTCCACACCAAACGCCATCAACATCGGTTCCTGCACGCCCGGAATTTGGGCATCAATCAGACGCGATCGCCGCTGGGCCAGCTCTCGCAAAAAGCTAGCGGAGTCGGCTAAGGTGCCGTCTTTATCAAAGAAAATAGCTTGGATAGACGGAAATACCACGTCTTTGCAGCGAATAGTAACCACGACATTGACCCCTACGGCGATTGAACGCTTCTATGCTCTCACGGTCTGTCTATCCATCGGACATCTATTGGCAAGCAGAAGGGTGATCTACGTCACAGAATTACCAGGATGTGGTCACTCTTAGGCTTGCTTACCGTCACGGGACTTCTCTATGAAGGTCACACAAAATTGCTGGGGGCGTCACTGAGGCGATCGCTAAAACCGTAGACACTGTAAGCATAGAGTTCCTGATCGTCATGTCTACGTTTCCCCCACTCAATCTTGTTCCAGGTGCGATCGCTGAACTGTTTGCCCAAGCAAGCCGGTCGGGCGTTCTCACCGTTGCCGATCGCTACGGATTGATGGCAGCCGTGTTTGAGGAGTCACTCAATGACGACGAGCGCCGCGCCATCGACCGATTGCTACGAGCGGTTTATCGCGGTCATCTCCAGATTACGTCTGAGCTTTCCGCTTTGCTGGAGCTTGTGTAGCCCTAGGGTTCACACACAACCTGAAGTTCGTCACTCCTGCTGGAGCGTTTCTAGATCCTGAGCTAGAAACTCCTGAAGTCACAATCTCGTCACGCAGCGATCGCCCCAACCCCCTGGGGCGATTGTTGTTTTGTGGGTTGGCCGGGTTTCGACTCCGCTCAACCCTCGTCTCATAAGAAAATATATCGCTCTTACGCTGAGCGTGGGAATGCTCCAAACGGCGCTCCTGCGCCCAGACTGAGAGTCGCAGGAGCAACCAAGATAGGTGTCAACGCAGGAGCGCTGGCACCATAGAGTGATTTGGCACCATGATATAGAATCCCCCCCTGGGTCAAAAGCGGCCAGGGGGGGACTGGAGCTAACCGACCTACCGCACAGCTTGAGGCACGTTGAGCTTATCGAGCTGCTGCACCAAGAGACTGAGGAAGAGACCCACATCGGTGACCACGCCTACGGATTCCACCGAGCCGCGATCGCTCAACTTGGTGACCACAGCCGGGTTAATGTCCACACAGACCATCTTCACGCCAGCGGGGGTCATGTTGCCGACGCCGATGGAATGCAGCATGGTGGATAGCATCAGGATCATGTCAGCGCCGGTGATCAGGCGAGCGTAGTCAGCCTGGGCCGCAATCAGATCCATGTGGGTATCGGGCAGAGGGCCGTCATCACGGATGGAGCCCGCCAGGGAAAAGTCTACGTTGTGGCGCACACAGTCGTAGAAAATGCCTGAGGTCAAGATGCCTTGCTCCACGGCGGCAGCAATGCTGCCAGCTCGACGGATGATGTTGATGGCTTTCAGGTGATGGCGATGGCCACCGCGTACGGAAATACCCCGCTGCATATCCATGCCCAGGGACGTTCCCATCAAGGATTGTTCGATGTCGTGGACAGCGATCGCATTCCCGCCCAGCAGCGCCTGCACATAGCCTTCGCGGATCAGACGGGATAGGTGAACGCCGCCGCCGGTGTGGATCACCACAGGGCCAGCGGTGACCACAACTTTGCCGTTTTGGGAACGAATTTTCTGGAGTTCCCAGGCAATTTGTTCGACCACTAGCTCCACGCGGCGTTCGCTGGAAACTCCTGCGCCCATGAAGCTAAACTCTTGGCTGCTGCGCTGGTCGCGGGCATCGGCTTTGCGCACCGTGCGAATGCCGTCTACGCCAACCACCACGCGATCGCCCTCTTTGAGATCCCGTAGCAAACAGCAGCGAGCGATCGCCCCTTCAGCAGTGTCGCCAATCACGATCGCCCCATCCATGCGCTGCCCCTGTAGGCGGATCCAGTCGCCGTTTACCCGCACCTCGGTGGGATAGATGGTGGTGACGTAGAAGTCATCGGGGCCAACGCCGTCTTTGACGACCACTTCGGTATCCACATCTTGATCTTCCCGGGGGTTAGCGATCGCCCCTAGGTCGATCAACTGGGACAGAATTTCTTCCATGATGCTGTGGCTAGGAGCCGAAACCCGCACCTCAGCCCGCGACGTACTCTGCCGCTGCACACCTAGCTCAAAGTTGAGCACTTGGAAACTGCCGCCGCCATCGGTGATCACATCCAGGGCACGGTTAATTAAGCCAGAGTCTAGTAAATGTCCCTCTAGCTTGATGGTGCGGCTTTCGTAGGCCACGGTGGCAAACTTTTCGGTGAGTACTGGCTCCGTCACCCGCAGCGTTAGACATTTGGCGGCCCCGCCTGCTTTGAGGAATTCATCGAGGGGCGTTTCTAGAACCTGGAAGCCAACATGGGCAAGCTGTTGCTTGAGGGAATCGCTAGCCCGATTCATAATCACAATGCGATTGATATTGACGGCATTGCAGGCAAAGTTAATCGCATCCGGTTCGTCAACAATAATCCGCTTCTCCGGCGGCACCCGCAGTTCAATCAAGCGATTGGAGTAGGAATCAAAGGCGGGAGGATAGTAGAGCAGATAGCCGTCGGTGAGGGGGCAAAAGCAGGTATCTAGATGGTAGAACCGCTCATCCATCAACCGCAGAGACAGCACTTCCACGTCCAACCATTCAGCCAGGTAGGGATGGGAATCGAGTTCGGAGCGGAAGCCATAGCCAGCCCAGAGGTAGCGCCCTTCGCGATCAAACAAAGCATCGCCAGCTCCCTCAAAGGGCAGGTCTTTGGGCAATTCATGCACCGTAAAGCCCTGCTCTTCAAACCAGGTTTTGAAGTGGGGTTCTTCTCCTTGGCGCTCGGGGTGGAAGAAGCGGCTCAACACCACCGTATCACCGAGGACGAGGCCGGCATTGGCTGTAAACACCAAGTCAGGCCAGCCCGGTTGGGGTTTGATCAGGTCAACGGTGGCATGGTCTGCAATAATTTGATAAAGTCCTTGCCATTGCTCAAGCGCTCGGTCGCGCGAGGACTTATGGATGTTTCCCTCCATCCAAGGATTAATCACGTAGTCCACATCATAATGATGGGGAGAACACATGAGGAAGCGAATCGAAGCACTCATAAGTGACCCTTTTGAAGATAGATTGACCGACTGAATCATGCCAAGGCGCTAGAAAACGACGGTAGAGTGGCGTGCTCTAGCCTCGCAGCTTGGCGAAACCCTGCTTCCCCCTACTGTTGAGCAGAGCGATCGCCCACGAATCCTTAAACCAACACACTAGCCGCAGCCAATATGACATTGTATTACGTTCAGGGTAAGGATAATAAATTCTAGCGCCGTGAAAACGGCGGACTCAACCTGCAGAAGCGATCGCGCTATACCAGTATCTTCAAGGGATTGGGCAACATCAAATCCTAAGCAACTGGGGCCAGAAGCCAGGGGATTTCCACTGAGATGTGATGATTTGACTACATCACAAAATGATAGATTGAGGCTGGACTGGGAAATCAAGCGCGCCACCCTCGTTAGCCTTCGGGGGCGATCGCTGTTTCCCCATGTCTCTAGAATCTACTCCATCCAAACTGCTTTATGTCTGAGGATCCCGCTATCTATTCCGCCTCTGCTGACTCAGCCCCTCCAGAATCGGAGCGCGATCGCCCCTCAGGTGATCTAGCATCCCAGGACAAGCCTGAGGTGGCTGCTGAGCTATCTGGCAATGATTCTGGCAACGATGCCCCGGATCAGTCGGTGGAGAGCCTTGCGCCGCCGCCGGCTGATCCTCCTCCGCCTCCCAAATCGCCGATGCCCGTTGCGCCCGTGGATACGTCCTTGGACACGGGTGACGTGGTAGCCACGGTGCTCAAGACGGCGCAGGAAACCCTCGACCAATCGCTGGTGGTGGTGCGTCAAGTGTGGGAAGCGATCGCTCCCATTGCTCGGGCCTTGGCTATTTTAGTCCTACGGCTGCTGATTTTGGTGGGGGAATGGGGGCTAGAGCAATTGAACGTGATAGCCGATAGCCCGCCGTCTACAGCCAGTAAGCCCAAACGGGTGAAGCCCAAGGCTGCTACAGCCAAGGTAGCGACGGCACCCGATCGACTCTCCGCGACGCCAGCTAGTCCTGAGGCATCCACGGATACGCCAGCTATGGATGGTGTCTCTGAGATGGCAGACGGTTTCGACGAGGATGACCTAGAGGACGAGGAGCTTGACGAGGAGAATCTTGAGCTAGACGACGGTTTTGAGTTAGAGGATGAGGGTGATGAAGCAGCGGAAGAAGCTGAGGCTGATCGAGAACCGTCCGTAGCGTCTGCGCTCTTAGCCGACTCTCCACAGCCGAAAACGATGCGATCGCGGCTGCTCGGTATCAGTTGGACGATCGTCGGTGTGCTGTGGTCTCTAGGGGTGAAAATTGGGCGGGTGCTGTTGCCCAAACGCGTGGGCGATCGCCTCCCCGATCCATTGGTGGGTGCCCTCACGTCGGCGCTGGTGGTCTTGGTTTTGTGGATTACCTTATCTATTCGTTCGACACCGGTTGCCTCCAGCCCTGCGCCCGAACCGCCGCCGCTTGAACCCGTGCCCATTGAGCAGTTCCAAGAGCCGGAAAGCTCGGCGAAACCTGATGCATCTGATGCACCTCTGGTTTCTGAGCCCGTTTCTGAACCAGCTTCTGAGCCCATCCCTGAGTCGATGTCTGAGCCGGTCGAGGATCTCGAAGCTGATGATGCGTTGATTGAGGATATCCCTGAAGACGAGAGCCCTGCCGCTGAAGAGGCGATTCCCGATGCGCCCTTTATTGGCGATTTGCAGGATCAGCTTGCCGATGTGCTGGCTGACTATGCTGGGATGACGCTGAGTTCTGTGCAGGCCAATTTCCTGCGGGGTCGCTTGGTGGTCACTGTGGGTGATGGCTGGAATGGTCTAGGGAGCGATCGCCCTCACTTTGCCGCAGCTCTCTGGCAGCGATCGCAGGAGCTAGGGTTCAACAAGCTAGACGTGGTGGACGGGGAAGGCACGGT
This sequence comes from Leptolyngbya sp. CCY15150, assembly GCF_016888135.1. Taxonomy (NCBI): domain Bacteria; kingdom Bacillati; phylum Cyanobacteriota; class Cyanophyceae; order Leptolyngbyales; family Leptolyngbyaceae; genus Leptolyngbya; species Leptolyngbya sp. CCY15150. Next base: position 2,532 of record NZ_JACSWB010000144.1, on the reverse strand, counting down.
ATTGGCCCGCAGTCCTGTCGTCGGCAGTCAAATGGTGATCTTTGATCAAGCCGCCGCCAGTACCCCAACGCCGGAGCCGAAAGCGATCCCGGAAGCGATCGACCAACTCGACCAACAAACCGATCCCGCCGTTGCACCGCCCATGGACGCAGTAGACTTGCCTGAGGAGTCCAACAGTGATCCACTGCCTACCGACCTCATGTCCTCTTGATCAACATTAACTGAGGTCTCGCATAGAAATAGTCGCCGCTCAGGTCAGCTTATGGATGAACCTGAGCGGTGTTTTTGTAGTCGGACACCATGGCATCAGGGTGAGGGATAGATTAGGCTCTATGAGTGGATTAATAGCGATCGCCACTCACGTTGGAACAACTGCCCATGATATCAAATCCGGGTGATTGGGCAGAATGTTCGAAGGAGTAGAACGACGGAGCATCGCGGCAAGACGAGTATAAACCCTTGCCCATCTGGCTTTGTCCTGCCCATCCCAAGGGCCCATATACACCGGACGGTAGATTGGAAAAGCGGTCGATCTCCCACCAGTGAGTGACGACAGCGATCGCACAACCTTCTACGATAAAAGAGCTAACCCACGAGGAACCCAAGGAGTGATTCCCCTGTATATGCAAGAACGTGTCATTCATATTCTGCTGGTAGAAGATGATGAAGTCGATGTTATGAACGTCCGTCGTGCGTTTCAAAAAAGCAATATCACGAATCCGGTTTATATTGCGAGTAATGGATTAGAAGCCCTAGATATGTTGCGGGGCGTCAATGGTCAACCATCTGTTGTGCCAGGCGATCGCCGTTTAATTTTGCTAGATTTAAATATGCCAAAAATGGGCGGCATTGAATTTCTCCAAGAACTTCGAGCCGACCCTGACCTCAAGCTAACGCCCGTTGTGGTGTTGACCACATCCAACCAAGACCAAGACCGAGTCGAGGCCTATAACCTAAATATTTCTGGTTATTTGCTTAAGCCGGTTACCTTTACAACCTTTGCAGAACTCATGACGACCCTCAACAAATATTGGGCGTTGTGTGAAATGCCGTAGAAAACGGCATTACGCTTATGGTTTTACGTCTTGGCCTGCAAGATCTCACATGGAAGCAATCGTCACATGGAAGCAACCCTCAGAATTTTAGTCATAGACGACGATGAAGTCGATCGTATGACCGTGCGGCGATCGCTCATTAAGGCTGGCTTTCGCTTGCAAGTAGTCGAGGTCGAAAATTGCACGGAGGCGATCGTCACGCTGCAAGAGTCGCCCTTTGATTGTGTATTTCTCGACTATCGCCTACCTGACCAAGATGGACTGCTGCTGGTGCAACAGGTTCGCCAAATCGGGATTCGGGTGCCGCTTGTGGTGCTCACGGGGCAGGGGGACGAAGAAATTGCGGTGGATTTGATGAAGGCCGGCGCTACAGACTACCTCGTTAAATCGAGAATTTCATCCGATAGTTTAGCGAGAGTACTGCGGAATGCCATGCGAGTTTATCAGGCAGAGATGGAGGCAGCCCTGGCTAACCAGCGACTGCGGGAAAGCAATGAGCTGCTCATTCATAAAAACCAAGAGTTGGAAATTCAGCGGCAGCAAATTCAAATTCAAAATATCAAACTGGTGGAAGCATCACGGCTGAAGTCTCAATTCTTAGCTACCATGTCCCATGAGCTACGCACCCCGTTGAATGCAATTATTGGCTTTTCCCAACTCCTGCTCCGACCGGGAAAACGTACCTTGCTACCGCAGCAGCAGGATATGATCCAGCGGATTCTCAATAACGGACAGCAGCTTTTAGCGCTGCTCAATGAGATCTTAGATTTCTCCAGGGTGGAAGCGGGGCGGCTAGACCTGCGTCCTGATACGATTGTACTGTCGGACGTGGTGAATGCTACGGTCAACGAGATGCGATCGCTGGCCGATGAAAAACAGCTTGAGCTTGCCGTACAGATTAATCTTCGGCGGCCGCGGGCCTTTAATGATCCAAACCGGTTGCGGCAGGTGTTGATTAATCTCCTCGCCAACGCCATTAAGTTCACCGATGCGGGCAGGGTCTCGGTATCCGTTTCTGATCCATCGGACAACATGGTGCAGATCGTTGTTCAAGACACGGGCATCGGCATTGCGCCAGAAGATTTTGATCATATTTTTGAAGCCTTTCGCCAAGTTGATCAAAGCCGGAGCCGCAAGCATCCTGGCACTGGGTTGGGGCTAGCCATCACCGACTCCTTGGTGAGAATGATGCAGGGCAGCATTCAGGTAGACAGTACTCTCGGGCAAGGATCGACGTTTATTGTGCAGTTGCCTAGGGCCGTGCCATTACCTGAAGAGGCCACGGCGTCGCTGCTGCCATTACGCTAGGTCGAGTGGCGCTCAATGTTCTGAGGTGTGCCCTAGTGCTGCAAGATAGAAGAACGAAGATAGAAGAACGAAAAGGGGAGCATCCCACTTTTGCAAAAACAGTGCCAAGGGGGAGAATAGAAGGGTAGCCCTAGGGATCACTCGCTATGACACCTGAAGACCAAGAGCG